>CANJUS010000166.1:0-4736 GCA_947477505.1 Comamonadaceae bacterium
CCTGTGGCCTTGTCCACCTCGTACTTCACCGGATCGGCATTCATGGGAATTTCGATGATGACGTTGAAAAAGCGGGGCAATTGGTCGCCAGGGGTGACGTTATCGAGGGACATGGGGGTTCCAAAAAATTGAAAAACGACAAACAACAAGAAAAGGGATCCACGTATTAACCCTTATTTTGCTTTCACTGGACTTGCAGGCGACAGACCAAGGGTTAACACCAGGCCTGCATCGCTTACAGTCTGCGGGTTGGCCAATCAGGCACTGGGGTAACACCTGACTGAGGAAGCAACACATCGGTCGTGGTCCGGCCCCTGTGTTGGACCACCTCACTCTAGGGAAACTCTAAGGAGACTTTATGTCTGACAACACAGCGATCGTATTTGCGCTCGCGTGCGGGGTCATCGCCGTCATTTACGGCTTTTGGGCTCGCGCATCCATTTTGTCCATGGACGCGGGCAACGCCCGCATGCAAGAAATTGCCGCCGCCATTCAACAAGGCGCCGCCGCTTACCTGGCCCGTCAATACCGCACCATCACCATGGTGGGTGTGGTTTTGGCCATCCTCATCGGCGTGTTCTTAAGTTCACAAACAGCCATCGGCTTTGTCATCGGTGCCTTGCTGTCCGGTGCCTGCGGTTTCATCGGCATGAACGTGTCGGTCAAAGCCAATGTGCGCACCGCACAAGCGGCCACGCATGGCATTGGCCCGGCGTTGGACGTGGCCTTCAAAGGCGGCGCCATCACCGGCATGCTGGTGGTCGGCCTGGGCCTGTTGGGCGTGGGCGGCTTCTTTTGGTTTTTGGTCGGCAACGGCAACCTGACCCCCGATAAAAACCTGGCTGCCTTGCTCAACCCATTGATCGGCTTTGCCTTTGGCTCCTCGCTGATTTCCATCTTCGCCCGTTTGGGCGGCGGCATCTTCACCAAAGGTGCAGACGTTGGCGCCGACTTGGTGGGCAAAGTCGAAGCAGGCATCCCAGAAGATGACCCGCGCAACCCGGCCGTGATCGCCGACAACGTGGGCGACAACGTGGGCGACTGCGCCGGCATGGCCGCTGACTTGTTCGAGACCTATGCCGTGACCTTGATCGCGACCATGGTGCTGGGTGCTTTGATGGTGGCTGCTGCCCCCATGCAAGCGGTGCTCTACCCCTTGGTGCTCGGTGGCGTGTCCATCATTGCCTCCATCATCGGTTGCTTTTTCGTCAAGGCCTCGCCTGGCATGAAAAACGTCATGCCCGCCCTGTACAAGGGTTTGGCCGTGGCCGGCGTGCTGTCTTTGGTCGCTTTTTACTTCGTCACCAAGACCATCATGCCCGACGACGCTTTGGGCGCCAATACGCAAATTCGCTTGTGGGGCGCTTGTGCCGTGGGCTTGCTGCTGACAGCCGCTTTGGTGTGGATCACCGAGTACTACACCGGCACCCAATACCCACCGGTCAAACACATTGCCCAAGCGTCCACCACTGGGCACGGCACCAACATCATTGCTGGCCTGGGCGTGTCCATGCGTTCTACCGCATGGCCTGTGCTGATGGTGTGCGCGGGCATTTTGTCGGCCTACCAACTTGGTGAACTCTATGGCATCGCCATCGCCGCCACCGCCATGCTCAGCATGGCCGGTATCGTGGTGGCCTTGGACGCCTACGGCCCCATCACCGACAACGCCGGTGGCATTGCAGAAATGGCAGAACTGCCCAAGTCGGTGCGCGATGTGACCGACCCCTTGGACGCGGTGGGCAACACCACCAAAGCGGTGACCAAAGGTTACGCCATTGGCTCGGCCGGCTTGGCCGCCTTGGTGCTGTTTGCCGACTACACCCACTCACTGGAAAGCCGTGGTCTGGACGTGGTGTTCAGCCTGAGCGACCCCAAGGTGATTGTGGGTTTGTTCATTGGTGGTTTGATCCCCTACCTGTTCGGTGCCATGGCCATGGAAGCCGTGGGCCGTGCGGCAGGTTCTGTGGTGGTGGAAGTTCGCCGCCAATTCGCAGACGGCCAAATCATGGCCGGCCAGCGCAAGCCTGACTACAGCGCTGCGGTGGACATGCTGACCACCGCCGCCATCAAAGAGATGGTGGTGCCTTCCCTGTTGCCCGTGGTCGTTCCCCTGGTCGTGGGGCTCACGCTCGGGGCTGCCGCCTTGGGTGGCTTGCTCATGGGCACCATCGTGACTGGCTTGTTTGTGGCCATCTCCATGTGCACCGGCGGCGGGGCTTGGGACAACGCCAAGAAATACATCGAAGACGGCCACTTCGGCGGCAAAGGCAGTGAGGCCCACAAGGCCGCTGTCACCGGTGACACCGTGGGCGATCCCTACAAAGACACCGCTGGCCCAGCCGTCAACCCGTTGATCAAGATCATCAACATCGTGGCCTTGCTGATCGTGCCCATGCTGCCAGGCGCCACCGCGCCCAAAGCTGCACCCGCCCATGTGAGCACGCCTGCGGCCGTGGTGGCCCCAGCGGCATCGACCGCAGCTGCCCCCACCTTGGCCCCAGCGGCCGATGCCTCGGCACCGGCCCCCGCAGCCAGCAAGTAACACCGCCTGCGCTGACCAAAGACCCGCTCAGGCGGGTCTTTTTTTGCCTCGGGCACAATCGGGCGCATGGGTTCTCGCACCATTCCTTTGATCGATCAGCGCCAGCTGGGCAAGGCCTGGGATTTGTCCCAAGCCACCCCAGCCGCAGCTGGGCAATTGCTGGACCAACGCGCGCGGCCCTTGCGCGATTTGCGCATCAGCGTGACCGACCGGTGCAACTTCCGCTGCAACTACTGCATGCCCAAAGAGGTGTTTGACAACACCTATACCTATTTGCCCCAGACGTCGCTGCTGAGTTTTGAAGAAATCACCCGGGTGGCAAGCCAGTTTGTGGCCCATGGGGTGCAAAAAATTCGCCTCACCGGCGGCGAGCCGCTGCTGCGCAAGCACATTGAGGTGTTGATCGCGCAGCTGTCTGAATTGCACACGCCTGAAGGCCACGCCCTGGACCTGACCTTGACCACCAACGGCTCCTTGCTGGCGCGCAAAGCCCCGGCCTTGAAGCAGGCCGGCTTAAAGCGCATCACCGTCAGCTTGGACGGATTGAGCGACGCGGTGTTTCGCCAAATGAACGACGTGGACTTTCCCGTCAACGATGTGCTCGAAGGCATCCAAGCGGCGGTGCAAGCGGGCTTGGGGGTGGACGCGACGGGCCGACCCAGCGGCATCAAGATCAACATGGTGGTCAAACGCCACACCAACTTGGGCGAGGTGTTGCCCATGGTGCGCCACTTCCAGGGCAGCGGCATGGCGTTGCGCTTCATCGAATACATGGACGTGGGCGAAACCAACGGCTGGGCCATGGGCGAGGTGGTTCCATCCAGCGAGTTGCTTGCCTTGCTGCGCACAGAATTCCCCTTGCAGGCTTTGTCGCCCTCTGCCCCTGGTGAAACCGCCCAACGCTGGGGCCATGTGGGCCATGGCGGGCAACACGACCCGGCCCTGGGTGAGCTGGGCTTCATCAGCAGCGTGACCCAAGCTTTTTGCGGGGACTGCAACCGCGCCCGCCTGTCCACCGAGGGGCAGTTGTACCTGTGCCTGTTTGCATCTCAGGGCCACGATCTGCGCAGTTTGCTGCGCCAAGGTGCGAGTGACGCAGACATCAGCGCGGCCATTGCCCAAATCTGGCAAGGCCGGGAAGACCG
Organism: Comamonadaceae bacterium; assembly: GCA_947477505.1. Lineage (GTDB taxonomy): Bacteria > Pseudomonadota > Gammaproteobacteria > Burkholderiales > Burkholderiaceae_C > Limnohabitans. Next base: position 3,691 of record CANJUS010000166.1, read on the forward strand.
TTACTCAGAATTGCGCGGCGCCGCATTGGGCGCACCCAGCGGCGGTCACAAGCGCGTTGAAATGAGCTACATCGGTGGCTGAGCCCTTGACGCATCCCACCTGGACGGCTTGCCCTTGGATACGGCACCCCCCGGCATGACAAACGCCCCCATTTCGAGCCAAGACATCACCGGCTTGGTGCTGGCCGGTGGGCGAGGTTCTCGCATGGGCGGGGTCGACAAAGGCTTGCAAAACTTCCAGGGTCTGCCCCTGGCCTTGCACACCTTGATGCGCCTGTCGCCCCAAGTCGGCGAGACCATGGTCAACGCGAACCGCAATTTGTCTGCCTACGAGGCTTTCGGTGCACCGGTGTGGCCCGATACCTTGAGCGACCATGCCGGTCCGCTGGCCGGCTTTTTAACTGGCCTGGAGCGCTGCGAAACCCCTTATTTGCTCACCGTGCCCTGTGACACGCCTTGGTTTCCCACCGATTTGGCCGACCGGCTGGCCCAGGCCTTGGGCAGCTCCGGCCACACCATTGCCATGGCCAGCGGACCTGAAACCGATGGCCAAGGCCGCACCGCATTGCGCGCCCAACCTGTGTTTTGCCTGCTGCCGGTGGGCTTGCTGGAAAGCCTGGTGCGGTTTACCCATGGCGGCGGCCGCAAGATCGACCTGTGGACGGCACAGCACCCCACGGTGTTGGTGCCGTTTGACCAAGCGCACGACGACCCACGTGCCTTTGCCAATGCCAACACCTTGGCCGAGTTGCAACGGCTGGCCAAATAAACGGGGATGGCGATGAAGTCTTTGGCGCAAATTGCCGCGGCCTTCCAAGGCTATGACCCACAGGCCTTGTCCGTGCCCCAGGTTCAGGCTTTTTTAGAGCAACTCGCGCCCTTGCGGCTTGATGGCCCCGTTGAAACCTTGCCGGTCATGGCCGCGGGCGAACGCATCTTGGCCCAGGATGTGATTTCGCCGGTGGATGTCCCGCCGCACGACAACTCGGCCATGGATGGCTTTGCCTTTGCCGGGTCGGACCTGATGGTCAACCAACCCACGGTGC
>CANJUS010000167.1:0-4733 GCA_947477505.1 Comamonadaceae bacterium
CTCAGCCCCACCACCTTGTGGGTCAAAGTGACGACTTAAAAACGCGATGCGCATGGGGTGGCTCAGGTTGCTGAAGGTCAAAGCAACACAATATCGTATTGCTCTGGCCCCATGGCCGACTCGCGATGCAAGGAAATGGGCTTTCCAATGAAGTCACTCAAACCCGCCAGGTGGGTGTTTTCTTCATCCAACAACAGATCAATCACCCCAGGGGTTGCCACCACCCTGAATTCGACCGGATCAAATTGACGTGCTTCGCGCAATATCTCACGCAAGATGTCATAAGCGACTGTTCTTGCTGTTTTGACAGAACCTTTACCGACACAAGAGGGGCACGGCTCACACAACATGTGGGCCAATGATTCACGGGTCCGCTTGCGAGTCATTTCCACCAAACCCAGTTGAGAAAAACCACTGACCATGGTTTTGACGCGGTCACGCTGCAAATGCTTTCGAAACTCGAAAAGGACGGCCTGTTGATGATCTGCTTTCAACATGTCGATGAAATCTGCGACGACGATGCCACCCAAATTGCGCAAACGCAATTGGCGCGCAATGGCACCTGCCGCCTCCAGATTGGTTTTGAATATGGTCTCATCGAAATTGCGGGCACCTACAAACCCGCCTGTGTTGACATCGATGGTGGTCAAGGCCTCGGTTTGATCGATCATCAGATAGCCACCAGATTTGAGATCAACTCGGCGCCCCAGAGCCCGGCTGATTTCATCGTCCACAGAAAACAAATCGAAGATGGGTCTTTCGCCTTTGTACAACTGCAGTTTGGCCGCTGCCGAGGGCATGAACTCCAACCCAAATGCATGTAAAAGTTCAAACTGCTCTTTGGAGTCAATGCGAATGCTTTGGGTGGATTCACTGACCAGGTCGCGCAACACACGTTGGAGCAAAGTCAGGTCGCGGTGGATCAAGGTTTTGGCTGGATTGGCAGTGGATGCCAGCTTGATGCGCGCCCAAGTCCTGCGCAGGTAATGGATGTCATCGGACAGCTCGCCATCGGTCGCATCCTCTGCATTGGTGCGCACGATGAATCCGCCTTGGGGATCTGCGTCGATGGTGTCGTTGATCAATGTCTGTAATTTGCTTCGCAGTGCTTCACGTTGCTCATGGGGAATTTTTTGTGAAATGCCAATGTGATCGTCTTGCGGCAAATAAACCAACATTCGCCCAGCCAAACTGATTTGCGTGGACAAGCGGGCCCCTTTGCTGCCCATGGGGTCTTTGATGACTTGCACCATCAAAGTTTGACCTTCGAAAACCTGCTTTTCTATGGGCAATGCCGAAATGGCCTGGGCTTGGTCGGTATCAACATGCCGTGCTGCAATGGTGGTGACCAAATCTCCCACGTGCAGGAAAGCAGCACGGTCCAAGCCAATGTCGATGAATGCCGACTGCATGCCGGGCAAAACCCGAGACACTTTGCCCAAGTAAACATTGCCCACCAGCCCACGCTCCAGGGTTCGCTCCATGTGCAACTCTTGGACAGCCCCGTTTTCAATCACGGCAACCCGGGTTTCTTGCGGCGACCAATTGATCAAAATATCTTGTTGCAAGGTCATGTCACACCTTTCCAAGGTTTGCGGAGCAACTGAGCAGTTTCATACAAGGGCAGGCCCATGATGCCAGAGTGGCTTCCGTCAATGTGGGCGATGTCCGCCGCCGCCAGTCCTTGTATGGCATAAGCACCGGCTTTTCCCTCCCATTCGCCATGGTCAAGGTAACGCTCAATGGCGTCATCGGGCCACAGCCCAAATTGCACGCGAGAGATGCTCAGTGCATGGCGATCCTCATCGGCCGTACCCATCGACACAGCGGTCATCACTTCATGGGACTGCCCACGCAAGGCGTGCAGCATGTGGCGGGCATGATTGCGGTCTCGGGGCTTACCTAAAATTTCATGCCCCAGTGCCACTGTGGTGTCGGCACACAAAATGGGGGCGGGTTTCAAGCCTCGCTGATGTAAACGGTTCAATGCAGCAGACAATTTAAGTCGGGTCACGCGAAGCACATATTGCTTGGGTGACTCTCCCTGATGAATGGCTTCTAGTGCTTCAACGTCCTCACCCTCATCGGGCCATAAAAGCTCAAATTTTTGCCCTATTTGGGTCAATAAAGATTGGCGACGAGGGCTTTGGGAAGACAGGTAAATCCAAGGCGTCATGGACTCACTCGCGGTGGTAAGGGTGGTTGGCCAGCACCGAAATGGCGCGGTAAAGTTGCTCAACCAGCAGCACACGGGCCAGGGCATGGGGCAAGGTCAAGTCTGAAAGACGCCATCGAAGGTTTGCCTCGCGTTTAAATTCAGGCTCCAAACCGTCAGGCCCCCCAATGATGAAGGCCACATCACGGCCATCATGCTGCCAGGCTTTCAATTGATTGGCCACTGCCATGGTGGTCACGGTATTGCCGCGCTCGTCAAGTGCGACGCGCAAAGCATCTTTGGGCAATGCAGACTCGATTCGCTTTCGCTCTGCCAATAAACACTTGTCTGTGGCATCGTTGTGTCGCGGTTCGGTTTTCACTGCCTTCAATATCAAAGGCCACTCAGGCGGAAAGCGCTTGGCAAAATCATCCCAAGCAGATTGGGCCCAATCGGGTGTGCGTTGCCCAACCGCCACGACCCACAATTTCATGGCTTTTTAGGCTTCGACCTGGCACTGCTTGGGCTGGCCTTTTTGACTGCCGTTTTGGAAGCGGCAGGTGGGGACTTGGCAGCTTTGGCTGATTTGGCGGCAGGACCGGGCAGCGGCTTGGTCGACTTCTTGGCGGCGGGCGAGGCTGATTTGGCTGCACCGCCACGTTTTTTAGCTGGGACAAGAGCCGCGGCCTTAGCAGGCACAGGTGCGATGGGCTTGGGAGAACCCAGTTTCAAACGAATGGGTTTGTCGCCCCAAATTTCTTCCAAGTGATAGTACTGGCGAATGGCGGGCTGCATGATGTGCACCACCGCCGGGCCACAGTCCACAATGATCCACTCGCCATTGTCCTCGCCCTCTAAGCGCGGCTTGGGCAAACCCGCCTCGCGCACCTTGTCACGCACACTGCTGGCCAAAGACCTGGTTTGTCGATTGGAAGAGCCCGTTGCAATGATCACACGCTCAAACAAGGGAGACAAGTGCTCGGTATTGAACACCACAATGTCTTGGGCCTTGACATCCTCTAATGCATCTGCAATCAAGCGTTGGAGTTTTTGGACGTCTTTTTGAATAGCGGTGGTGGTGGTCATCAGGTTTGGCTGTACAGGTTGTGGCGGTGGATGTAATCAATGATGCCAGGGCTGACCCATTGCGAAATAGACTGATGCTGGGCACACGCGGCACGAATGCATGTGGCGCTGATGTCCATCATCGGAAAGGCCAAATCGATGGCGGTTTGCGTGGCCCGATTGTGCCACCCGGCGTCAATGGGTTCTGGTTGACCAGGGTTGCGCCGCCTGGCAACGACCAGTTGGGCCATTTGTAGGATGGCTGGCCAGTCTCGCCAAGTTTCAAATGACCTCGCTTGGTCCTCACCAATGATCAAAAACCAACTGACCCCTGGGTGTTCGGCGCAAAGCTCTCGCAAGCTGTCCACGGTGTAACTGGGTCCTGCCCGGCGAATTTCACGCTCATCAATGATGATTTCTGGCCAATCTGAAAAGCCCAAAGCGACCATGGCCAATCGGTGTGCGCTCGGGGTTTGGCTGGCGTCTTTGTGCCAAGCTTGGCCAGTTGGCAGCACCCGCAACTCATCGAGCGAAAGTTGCCTGATGGCGTGCCGCGCCAATGCGATATGGGCCAAGTGGGGAGGATCAAAGGCCCCCCCATACAAGCCCACTTTTCGCTTCGCCTGGGCAAGGATGGGTGTGCTGGGTTGATCGACCAAGGTCATGTCTTGCCGACAGGCAGATCTGGAAGGCGGGCAGTCATGGAGCGAATGGCCAAATGTCCGATGTCGCTGCGGTATTGTTGGCCCTCAAACGCAATCTGATTGACCTTGAGGTAGGCGCTCTCTTTGGCCAGCTGAACATTGCGTCCCAAGGCGGTCACACACAAAACGCGTCCGCCGTGGGTCTGCAAATGGTGGCCATCCCAGGCTGTTCCGGCATGAAAGACTTTGGTATCTACCGCCTCAGGTGCAATGCCGGTGATGGTGTCTCCAAATTGTGGGGCCAGTGGGTAGCCACGGGTGGCCATCACCACCCCCAGTGCCGTTCTGGGATCCCATTGCACGGCATCATCACCCAATTCACCCAGTTGGCTGCCTGTGGCCGCCCATAAAAGTGAGAAAAGATCACTTTTAAGGCGCATCAAGATGGGCTGTGTTTCTGGGTCGCCCAGCCGACAATTGAACTCCAAAGTTTTGGGCTTGCCATGGGCATCAATCATCAAACCAGCGTATAAAAAACCCGTGTAAACAATGCCATCTTTCTTCATGCCTTCAAGGGTGGGGATGATGATTTCTTGCATCACCCGGGCATGGACTTCGGGCGTGACCTCGGGAGCTGGGGAGTAAGCCCCCATGCCGCCCGTGTTGGGGCCCTGATCTTGATCCAACAAGCGTTTGTGGTCTTGTGAGGTTGCCAATGGAAGCACGCTCTCGCCATCGCACATGACCATGAAGCTGGCCTCTTCTCCAGCCAAAAACTCTTCGATCACCACACAAGCGCCCACTTGGTTGTGCTTGACGCCCAAACTATTGGAGGTGAGCATGTCATCAATTGCCTGGTGGGCTTGTTC
>CANJUS010000168.1:0-4731 GCA_947477505.1 Comamonadaceae bacterium
AGTTGACAGCCCCGACCCGTCCGCGCATTTCGTCGGGCGTTTCCAGTTGCATGAGCGTCATGCGGATCACCACGCTCACGGTGTCGGCCGCGCCACTGATGGCCAGCGCCAGCATGGACAACCAAAAATGGGTGGACAAGGCAAACAAGACCATGGCGCAACCAAAAACGGCCACCGCGATCAGCAAAATATGGCCCACACGGCGTTGCAAGGGGTGGGTGGTCAGCCACATGGAAGCAGCCAGTGCCCCCAAAGCGGGCGCGGCGCGCAACAAACCCAGGCCCCAGGGACCGACCATCAAAATGTCTTTGGCAAACATGGGCAACAAAGCGGTGGCCCCGCCCAACAAAACGGCAAACAGGTCCAGTGAAATGGCGCCCAGCAGCAACTTGTTGTGCAACACAAAATGCACCCCCGCCAACACGGTGCGCAAGGTGGCCGGTTCGCTGGCGACCACATGGCGCTGGTAGCTCAATCCCCACAGCAAAGCGCAGGCCAGCAGCAGCAACGCCAGTGAGGTGGCGTACACCGCGCTGGCGCCCAGCGCAAATATCAAACCGCCCAAGGCCGGCCCAGAGATGATGGCCACCTGCATGCCCGAGGAGTTAAAGGCGGTGGCCCGCGCCATCATGGCGTCGCTGACCAAGGCCGACATCAAGGCCTGAGAAGCAGGCATTTGAAAAGCCCGCACCGAACCCATCACCAAGGCCAGGGCCAAGATCAACTCTTTGCTGATGGTGTCTTGTGCGCTCGCCCCCAGCAAGGTGGCAGCCACAGCCGCTTGCACCACCGTGCACGCCAAGATGATGTGCAATCGGTTCAATCGGTCGGCCACATGGCCAGCCCACAGGGTGAGCAACAAGGCCGGCACAAATTGATAAAGCCCGACCAAGCCCAAGTCCCATGCGCTTTGGGTGGTTTCGTACATTTGCCAGCCCAATGCCACCATCATCATTTGATTGGCGCAAGTGGTGGTGATGCGGTAGCCCCAGTAGCGCATGAAGCTGCGCTGGGCCCATATGTCTTTGAAAGCGTTGGTATCCACCCTTTCAGCTTAACCTGTTTCTGTGTCTGATTGCGCCGCGCTTGTCACGCCGGTTGCCAATTGGGGCTTGCCGAACTGACAAATGAGCCACTGCTGGCCCCATCAAACGGGGCTGGCTGGATGGGGCCGCCGGCCCGGCTCTGGGGTATGCTTTCACCCCGTGAAAATCACGCACGCATTGCTCCTGCTGTATTTCGTTTTTCTGCTGGCCACCCTTTGGTGGGGGCCACGGTTCATCCAGGGGCCGTGGCTTTTTTTGCTGCGCGCGTTTTTTCCCAATTGGAAGTTTTTTCATGCGGTCGGCCATGAACCGCGTTTGTATGTGCGCTGGTGGCCTTCAAACGCCAGCGGCGAAGGGCCAGACCTTGGCACCCCCATCAACCCTTGGCATTTGGTTTACCCCCGAGTGCAGCGCTCAGGGCTGGGTTTGGTGCACAACCCCAGGGTCAATTTGGCGTTGTCCCGGCAAAATTTGGTGGACCACTTGGCCCACGACCTCAATCACCTGCCCGCTGGGGTGGATGCACGTGGCTTGGTCACGTACCGATTGGTGCAGGCCATGGTGCGCGAACATTGTTTGCAAAACTTGGGTGCCGCTCGGGGTGCGGCCTTTGAGTTTCAGATTCGCTTGGAGCGAAGCGACACCTTGGGGGAGGTGGAGTCGCACACCTTGCTGCCCGCCGCCCGGGGGGTGGTTTGAATGGGGCAGGCCTTGGAATTGGTGCAAGCGGTGCGCATGCTCGAGTGGCTGCTGGCTTGGAGCTTGGGGGTGCAAACGCTGGAATTTTTGCGCATCCACCGATCTGGCGTGGTCGAGCGCATTTGGCATTGGCCTGATCAAAAAGACGACATACCCGATCGCCCGGCTTGGCTCAAGGCGACGCTGGGCCACTTGTACCAACCGGCCATGCACCAGGCGCATTTGTGGTTGCGCCTGTCGGTGATCCTGCACATGGCTTGGCAGGGTTCCAGTTTGGGGCATTTTGTTTTTTTATTTTTCAGCGCCGTGGTGGTGCTGATCCGCTGGCGTGGCGCATTCAATGGCGGCAGCGATTTCATGACCTTGGTGGTGCTCACCGGCGGCTTGCTTGCCCATGCCGTGGGCCTGTGGTCGCGCCCTGAGTTGGGCTGGCAAGCCGGGCTTTGGTACATCAGCATCCATGCCATCAGCTCGTATTTCATGTCCGGTTGGGTCAAACTCAAGCATGTGCAGTGGCGAAGTGGGCGAGCGCTCACAATATTTTTAAATGGCGCCATCCATGGACCATTGCCGGCCGACAGTTGGTTTCGCAAGCCTTGGTTGGCGCGCCTGAGTGCATGGGGCTTTATCCTTTGGGAATGTGCCTTCCCGGTGGCCCTGGGCGGTCCGGCCCAGGCCCAGGTCATGTGCGCCGTGGCCGGGATTTTTCACTTTTTGGTCTTTTGGTTTTTTGGCCTGAACCGTTTTTTTTGGGCCTGGGTGACCTGTTTCCCTGCGGTGATTTATTGCTCAGATTGGAAAATGAATATTTAAGATTTAGGTTATTACCCTTGATTTTAGCAATTTCCATCCCGAAAACCCTGAGTTTTTAATCCATTCAAGCCTTGGCTAAAGCGGTCGATCAGTATTAAACTGCCCCTCCCAGAATCAAGGTTGCTTTCATGCAGTTCATGTGGGTATCCGGCCCGACCGGTACCGTCCGTTCCGTCTCCATCACCGCGCGCAAGGTCATCATGGCCACGGCAGGCTTGGCCGTGGCGCTGATGATGATGGGCTTTGTCATGTATTTTGTGGGTTTTCGAATTGCCGTGGAGTTCAGTCCCGACCTGGCGCGCAGCATGGGCGGGGTGACCACCGAGGCCGAGCAGCAACGCATGGAGGCCGTGTACCGCGAGCGACTCGACCAGTTGCGCCAGAACCTGCACACCACCTCGCAAGAGATCAAGCAGTTGGAGAGCCTGAAAAACCGCTTCATGGAGTTGGCGACCCCGACCCAATTGCGCGACCGCTTCTTCAACAACAGCAAAAAAGACGATGCCCGTGGCGGCCCTTTATTGCCCACCCCTTTGCGCAACCTGTTTTTCCGCCAGACGCTGGACCAAGAGCTCAATGGGACCATGCAAGACTTGATGCGTTTGGATGCCACGGTGCGTGAGCTGCGCCAAGACTGGACCCAACACTTGGAATGGCTGCACTCCCTGCCCACAGGTTTGCCCATCCAGGGTGAATTCAGGGTCTCCAGCGGGTTTGGCATCCGCAATGATCCTTTCACGGGCTTGCTGGCCATGCACGAGGGCTTGGACTTCACGGCACCCACAGGCACCCCCGTGGTGGCGGTGGCGCCGGGCACGGTGACCCGATCTTCCTTTGAGGGCAGCTACGGTCAGGTGATTGAAGTCACCCACGCTGAAGGCTTCATGACGCGTTACGCCCATTTGAGCCGTCGCCGCGTCGTCGAAGGCCAAGTGGTCGAGCGCGGCACCCAGTTGGGCGATGTGGGCAGCACCGGCCGCTCGACAGGACCCCATTTGCATTACGAGGTGTTTCGCAAGGATCGCCCCCTCAACCCATTGCAGGTATTGCCGCTCGGTTCGAGCTGAGCGTTTATTTGCCACACAGAGTCAGCACCATGTTTGAAAAGCTCAAAGACAAGTCGATGATGTCCTCGCAAGAGCGCTTTGACACCATCATTGGCCGCACGACCCAAATTTATGGCCGTTTGGTGTTGCTCGACAGCGTGCGCATCGATGGCAAGGTCGAGGGCAATATCGAGACCACCAAGGAAAACAAGGTCACCGTGGCCATTGGTCCCACTGGCGAGGTCTCGGGCGACATCACGGCCCACCGCGTCATGGTGGCGGGCAAGGTCGAGGGCAATATTTATGCTTCTGAGCGCGTCGAATTCCACAAAGACTCTGTGGTCCACGGCGACATCTCCTATGGCTCGATTGCCGTCGAGCACGGAGCACGCCTGCTGGGCTTGGTGATCCAAACCCCCAGTGGCGGGGGCAGCAGCACGGCCGAGGCCGACAGCGTGATCCGCACCGCCCAAATCGGCAAGTCCTGAGGCCGCCCATGGGCGGTTGGGCCGCCACTTGGTACGGCCTGCCCAGGCTTTTGGCTGCATTCACCTGATGTTTGAATAGGAACAAGGCATGAGCACACCCCAACACGATGCGCACTGGTACGACCGGATGTACAACAACCGGGCCATGGTGCCAGACTTCGCCAACTATTTTGAGCGCTGGGGCCGTGACTCTGTCAGTGCCCGCCACCAAGCATGTTCCACCAGCGTGCCCTATGGCACGCACAGCACAGAGAGCCTGGACATTTTCCCTGCCAACCGCCCCAATGCGCCGGTGTTGGTGTTTATCCATGGCGGGTACTGGCGCTTTTTGGACAAGTTTGACCATTCTTTTATTGCCCCACCCTTTCAACAAGCGGGTTGCACCGTGGTGGTGCCCAATTACGCTTTGTGTCCAGCTGTGACCGTGCCAGAGATCACCATGCAAATGGTGCGGGCGCTGGCCTGGGTGTGGCGTCACATTGCCGACTTTGGCGGCGATCCCCGCCGCATCACCGTGGCCGGTCATTCGGCGGGCGGGCATTTGGCGGCCATGTTGATGGCCTGCAATTGGCCGGTGTTTGGCCGTGACTTGCCCAGTGACTTGATGCACAACGCCTTGTCCATCTCTGGCTTGCATGA
>CANJUS010000169.1:0-4716 GCA_947477505.1 Comamonadaceae bacterium
CGCCCTTTTGAGCGCATGGACTTGGTTCGCCAGCGCCGCCATGGCCCAAGGCACAGGCAAAACCGAATTGCTCTGGTTGGGCCAAGCCGGGTTTCGCATCAAAACACCCGGCGGCAAAACCATTGTCATTGACCCCTGGCTCAGTGGCGGCCCCAAAACCCCAGCGCCATTCAAAACCGACTTTGCAGCCCTGGGCAAAATTGACTTGCTGTTGGTCACCCATGGGCACGTGGACCACTTGGGCGACGCGCCAGCTCTGGCAAAACTCAACAATACCGTGCTGTACGGCCCAGCAGATATGGTGACACCACTCATCACCTTGGGTTTGATCCCCGCCAATTTAGGTCATCGTTTCAACAAGACAGGGCATGTCAAGCCATTGCCCGGCATCAAAGTCACGGCCGTGGCTGCAGAACACTCGTCGCTGATCGTGCACACCAACCCAGCCACGGGCAAACTCGAATCACACCCCGCTGGCGAAGCTGTGGGCTACATCATCGAAATGGAAAACGGTTTCAAAATTTGGCACATGGGCGATACCGGCTTGTTTGGCGACATGAAGTTCATCAGTGAACGCTACAAACCCGACTTGGTGCTGATGCCCATTGGCGGCAACTTCACCATGGACCCGGAAGACGCTGCTTGGGGTGCGCGCAACTGGATCAACCCCAAAATGGTGATCCCCATCCACTACAACTCCAACCCCTTGACCAAGGGCACATTGGCCGAGTTTCAAGACGCCATGAAGGGCAGCCCGATCAAGGTGCTGCCCATGAGCGAAGGTCAAACGCTGGAATTTTGAAAAGTTCACTCGCCCACTGCTTGCGAGTTGCTTGTCTGATGGCGTCGCTCACTTCATCTTTGGCCCACAGCCAAAGCGCGCAGGTGCTGGCACCGAGTGGTACTTTGCGTGCATCCATCAATCTGGGCAATCCATTGCTGGCCCACATCAACCCCCAAACCGGACAGGCCGCGGGGGTATCGGTGGATCTCTCGCAAGCACTGGCCAAGCGTTTGGGTGTGGCGTTGGAACTCAAGGTTTTCAATGCCGCTGGCAAATCGGTGCAAGCGCTCAGTGAAGGGCAAGCCGACATTGGTTTTTTTGCACTGGATCCAGTGCGCGGTGAAGGCGTCTTATTCACCCAAGCTTATGTGCTGATTGAAGGCAGTTATTTGGTGCGCAAAGGCGCCACCATCCAAAACAATGCACAAGTCGATCAAGCGGGTGTTCGGGTCATGGTGGGCAAAGGCAGCGCCTATGATTTGTTTTTGACCCGGCATCTGAAAAACGCCGAAATCGTGAGGGCCCCCACCTCCCCCGAAGTCGTGGCTGAGTTTTTGGCCCAGGAGGTTGAAGTCGCAGCCGGGGTTCGCCAACAACTCGAGGCCGACGCGCGCCAACATGCGGGGCTTGAATTGATCCCGGGTCGCTTCATGGTGATAGAGCAAGCCATGGCCGTGCCCAAGGGCCACGGGCCTCAGGCGGCAGCTCAACTCAATGAGTTTGTCGCAGAAATGAAGCGCAGTGGCATGGTGGCGCAGTCCCTGCTGACACACAAAGTACAAGGCGCCTCGATCGCGCCATGAGTCAAGCCTTGGGCTGAAACCCAAGCCCAATCAGCGTCCGATCAAGCCACCGCCGGCTGATCCAATCCAAACCGCTGGTACAAAGGGTCATCCAACCGAGCTTGCGAAAAGCCTTTGGCGCGCAACTGGCAGGAGGCACATGAGCCACACGGTTGCCCCTGTGGACCGGGGTCATAGCAACTGCTGGTGAGCGCATAGTCCACCCCCAAATCAACACCGGCCGCAATGATTTGCGCTTTGTTCATGGCCATCAAGGGCGCGTGAATCGTTAAGCGCTTGCCCCCTTCCACGCCCGCCTTGGTGGCCAAGTTGGCCATGCGCTCGAAGGCCTGGATGTACTCGGGTCTGCAATCTGGATAGCCTGAATAATCCAATGCATTGACACCCACAAAAATATCAAAACAGCCCAGTGTTTCTGCCCACGCCAATGCAAAACTCAGGAACACCGTATTGCGCGCTGGCACATAGGTGATGGGGATGCCCGATTGATCGGGGTGCGCCTGTGCCCCTTTGGGCACGGCCATATCAGCCGTCAAGGCAGAGCCGCCAAAAGCGCGCAAATCCACATCCACGGTGATGTGTTGGGTCACACCCAGGGCGCGCGCCACCGCCTGCGCCGCTTGCAACTCCACCACATGGCGCTGGCCGTAGCGAAAGCTCAAAGCGTTGACCTCAAAGCCATTGTGCTGGGCCATGGCAACCACGGTGGAGGAGTCCAAGCCACCGCTGAACAAAACGACGGCTTTGGGCGTGTGACTTTCGGGCATGGTGAAGGCTTTCAAGGCGAGGGGTTCATTTCGGCACACGCCGCGTGAGGCTTGATTGAAAAGGCGCTAGTTTATGATGCCCGGGCCGCGAGCCGACCTGTCAAAGTGAAGCACTCGCCGCCCATGCTTGAACATCTTCCCAGGGAATCCCATGAAAACCACCCGCCGCTTTTTTTCATTGTTGGCATTGTTGTGTGCCAGTTCAGTCTGGGCGCAATCGGACTTCCCCAACAAACCCATTCGCCTGCTCATTCCATTCCCACCGGGCGGTGGCACTGATTTTGTGTCGCGTGTGGTGGGCTCCAAGCTGGCCGAACTCACCAAGTGGTCGGTGGTGCTGGACAACATGCCTGGCGCTGGCGGTAACTTGGCCATTGCCGCAGCCGCGAAAGCGGCACCAGACGGCTACACCATCGTCATGGGCCAAAGCGACAACATGATGTTGGGCCCTTGGCTGTACCCCAATGTGGGCTACGACACGGTCAAAAGCTTCACGCCCATCATCCAAGCCACGGTGGCCCCGTTGGCCATCGTCAGCAACGCCCAACCGGTGGGTCAACAACACCGCATCAACACCCCTGCAGACATGGTCGCCAAGGGCAAAACGGCCAATGGTTTCACCTGGGCATCGGCGGGCAATGGCACGGTAGGACATTTGTACACCGAGCAATTCAAGCAAGCCACGCAAACCAAATTGCTTCACGTGCCCTACAAAGGCGCGGCACCGGCTTTGAACGATGTGATTGGGGGTTCTGTCGACCTGGCCATTTTGTCGGTGCCCTCGGTGCTGCCCTTGGTCAATGGAGGCAAGCTCAAGCCGGTGGCAGTGACCACGGCCAAGCGCTCCCCCATGTTGCCCGACACGCCCACTTTGGACGAAGCCGGTATCAAAGGCATTGATGTGGGCATTTGGCTCGGTCTGTTCGCGCCCGTGGGCACGCCTGCGGCCATCGTGGCACGGTTGAACGCGGAGATCAACAAAGTCCTGGCACTGCCCGATGTGCGCGAAAAAATCGCCAATGGTGGCGCCACGGCCGTGGGTGGCACCGCTGAAGAATTCGGTCAATTTGTGCGCGCCGACTACGCCCGCTGGGGCAAGATCGCCAAAGAGTCCAACATCAAACTCGACTGAGCCATGCAGCTTGAGGGCATCCGCGTCCTGGATTTGACGCGCATTTTGTCGGGCCCTTTCGCCTCCATGTTTTTAGCCGACATGGGGGCCGAAGTGATCAAGGTCGAAGACCCCGCCATGGGTGACCCGGTGCGCCAGCAAGGTGCAGCGGTGAACGGTTACTCGTTGTACTTTGCCAACTTCAATCGCAATAAAAAGTCTCTTACCTTGGACCTGCGCCACCCACAGGGTCAAACCGTGTTGCGCCAATTGGTGCAGCGCTGTGATGTGGTGCTCAATAATTTTCGACCTGGCGTGATGGACGACATGGGCTTGTCATGGGCCACACTGCAACAACTCAAACCCGACATCATCAGCTGCCATGTGACCGGCTTTGGTTTGGACGGGCCATACGCACAAAGGCCGTCATTTGACTTCATCGCCCAGGCCATGAGTGGCTTCATGAGTGTCAATGGCTTTGCCGATGGTCCACCCATGCGGGCAGCGCCCCCCATATCGGACTTGGTGGCTGGGTCGTATGCTGCAATGGGCGTGCTCGCCGCATTGGTGCGCCGCGCTCGCACGGGCCAAGGCGAAGAGGTGGCCACCTCGCTGACCGATGGCATGACCAGCATGCTGGCTTTTTTGGCCACCAATTACTTTGCCACCGGGCAACTGCCCCAGCGCACTGGAAACGATCACGCGCTGGCCTCCCCTTATGGCTTGTTTGAAGCCAGCGATGGGCAAATTGCAGTGGCTCCGTCCAACGACAGTTTTTATGTCAAGTTGCTTGCCGCATTGGATTTGTTGCACCTCAAAGACCGCCCTGAATTTGCCAACAACACGCTGCGCTTTGAGCACCGCAGCGCCATCAATGGCGAGATCAATGCACGCACGCGCTTGATGCCGGTGGCGCATTGGATCGATGTGATCAACCGTGCCGGTGTGCCCTGCGGTCGGGTACTCAATGTGGCCGAGGTCTTTGACGACCCACAAACCCAACATCAGCAAATGCGCGTGACCATTGACCACCCACAACACGGGGCCTTGGACGTGCTGGGCTTTCCCATCAAATTCACGCAAGCGCCATGCACCATGCACCGCCCGCCCCCGGTGTTGGGGGCGGACACCGATGCGATACTGCACGAACTGGGCTACAGCCCAGAGCAAACCCAAGCCTTGCGACAAGCCAAAGCCATTTGAACCACCGCCATCTGTACTTGCCCATGAACGCACTCACCCAACCCAAAC
>CANJUS010000170.1:0-4711 GCA_947477505.1 Comamonadaceae bacterium
CGCGCACCCGTGCCTGCATGGATGCAATGGTTTCCTTGATATCGGAGCGACTTGTTCAGCGGCAATATTTGGCTTTGGTCCACCGAACTTGGCAAGGTGGGAGCAGGGACGTGGATTTGCCCATTGGTCGAGATCCAAGACAGCGTTTGCGCATGGCGGTGGTTGACATGGTGCGCCATCCTGGCAAACCAGCCAAAACACATGTGGAGTGTTTGGATCGCAATGAACAAGTGAGCTTGCTTCATTGCACTTTGTCTACCGGTAGAACCCACCAAATTAGAGTTCACCTATCGCATTTGGGCCACCCATTGGTGGGAGATGGACTGTACACAGGCCAATCCATTGCCAATATAAACCGTCAGGCTTTGCACGCTTACCGCCTTGGTTTTGTTCACCCCATGACGGGGCATCCCTGCGAATGGAAACAGGCACTGCCAGAGGACATGGGGCAAGCCATCCAATCGCTGGGCCTGCGTTACAATTAGTTCTCAACTGACGGCTCCTTGTGTGAGCAACCAAGCTTTCTCGGCTTTCACTTTCCCGGTTTTTACGTTTTACACACCATGAACACCACGGACGCCAAGCGTGTCCTCGAAACCGCACTGATTTGCACCCAACAACCCATCGCGGTCAAGGACTTGAGTTCTCTTTTTCAGGACCAAGTTGGTATAGACACGATCAAACTTTTGCTATCTGATTTGCAACTTGATTGGGCGCAACGCGGGGTGGAATTGGTTCATGTTGCCAGCGGTTGGCGGTTTCAAAGCAGGCCTGAAATGCGCGTATTCTTAGACCGCTTGCACCCCGAAAAGCCACCCAAGTACTCACGTGCTGCAATGGAGACCTTGGCCATCATTGCTTATCGGCAGCCGGTGACGCGCGGTGACATGGAGGATGTGCGTGGCGTAACCATCAATTCATTGGTCATCAAACAATTGGAAGACCGCGGTTGGGTCGAAGTCATTGGGCATCGTGAGTCGGTCGGTCGGCCTGCCTTATATGCAACCACAAGGCAGTTTCTTGATGACCTGGGGCTGTCTTCCTTAGACCAGTTACCTGCCTTAGAAAGCCCCAATAACCCAATGGACGCACTGGCCGCCCTAGAGACTGGTTCCGATCAGGTACAGATCGACCTGGAAACCAGCGAAGAAGGCGAAATACTCCCTGACGAGCCACAAGCATCTCCCCATGGGTGAACACAATGCGGGGCGTCGCACCAAAAGACCTCTTTCTGCCAAGGGGGCTTCACCGACTCAGGATGCCTCACATCGTTTTGCCGATGTTGTTTCAGGCGAATTTGACGCGTTAGATCTTCAAGCAGATACCGCAATTAAACCAAGCAAGCGGGTTTTGATGCCCCAAGCAGAGAGCCCCAAACTGCACAAATTGCTAGCCCAAGCTGGACTGGGCTCTCGACTGGAGATGGAAGACCTGATTGCGCAGGGCAAGATCACTGTCAACGATGTGCCTGCTCATGTTGGGCAACGGGTTCAGTCGGGAGACCATGTCAAACTGGCTGGGAAACCGCTCAAGTTGAGAATTGCGCCTCCACCTTTGAGGGTCATCGCGTACCACAAACCGGTCGGGGAGGTGGTCACCATGGATGACCCGCAAAACCGGCCAACTGTTTTTCGCAAACTGCCCCGTTTGTGGCAGGGCAAGTGGCAGTCTGTGGGACGCTTAGACCTCAATACCGAGGGGCTGTTGCTTTTGACCAGTTCTGGGGAGTTGGCCAACCAACTCATGCACCCCCGTTTCGGACTCGAACGTGAATACGCAGTCCGTGTTTTGGGTGCTCTGAGCAACGATGAAAAGCAAAAATTGCTCGATGGTGTCATGCTGGACGATGGTCTGGCGCGATTTGGCAGCATCCAAGATGGCGGGGGTGAGGGGGCCAATTGTTGGTACAGGGTCACCATATCTGAGGGCCGCAATCGAGAAGTCAGACGGATGTTGGAGTCTCTTGGGCATGCTGTCAGCCGACTCATTCGAATTCGTTATGGCGCCATGGTGTTGCCCAAGGGTCTCAAGCGCGGTGCGTGGATGGAGTTAGATGAAGCTGATATCAACGCCCTGATTCAAGCCGTGGGTGGTTTGGGTCGCAGAAGCCATCCATCAGCCAATGGCCTTGGTTCTAGAACTCCAGATTCCCGCAAAGCTTCGCCGGTTTACCAATCTGTGTCCAATGACATATCAAACGCTTCAATGGGCCACCCGTCATCCGGAGGCGGGGCTGGTGGGCGCGAAGATAGCCCCACCTCGCAGACGCCTTTAATCGGGGCTGATAGTTTGAGGCGCATGCGCAAAGCCAATGTGAACCAACGCAAACGCAGCGGAGCCCAAGCAAGTGTGGGGCGAAGCAAAGAAAGAAATGGCCGCTGAAGGCACTGGGTCATTGTCCATGGCATCTGGGCTCAGGTAAAATGCGCCACCTTTTCAGCCGGTTTGGCTGGTTTTAACAAGAGAAATTCCATGTCGATTGAACGCACCTTATCCATTATCAAGCCCGATGCCGTTGCCAAAATGTGATCGGTCAAATTTACGCTCGTTTTGAAGGCGCTGGCCTGAAAATTGTGGCATCTAAGATGGCCCACCTCTCAACCGCAGAGGCGCAAGCTTTTTATGCAGTTCACAAAGACCGCCCTTTTTTCAAGGACTTGGTCGATTTCATGGTCTCTGGCCCCGTCATGATCCAGGTTTTGGAGGGTGAGGGCGCTATTTTGAAAAATCGTGATTTGATGGGAGCCACCGATCCTAAAAAGGCGGCCAAAGGTACCATCCGCGCCGACTTTGCTGACAGCATTGATGCCAATGCTGTTCACGGGTCGGACAGTACGGACACTGCCAATGCCGAAATTGCATTTTTCTTTGCCGGAATGAACACTTATTCGCGTTAAACCCGAAGTAGGTCTGTGTTTTTGGACGCAGGCCCATCAAAGCCATGACGACCAATCTTCTCGAATTTGATCTTCATGGCTTGCAAGCTTTCTGCGAAGGCTTGGGTGAAAAACGTTTTCGGGCGCAACAACTTTTTCGCTGGATACACCAAAAGGGCGAGTCTGACTTCGAGCGCATGTCAGATTTGGCAGTGAGTTTTCGCAACAAACTCAAGCAACATGCCATGGTCAAAGGTTTGGAGACCGTACAAGTCCACAAATCCAAGGACGGCACCATCAAATGGCTTTATTCAGTTGGCGAAAGAAACGCCATAGAAACGGTTTACATCCCTGAAGAAGATCGCGGCACGCTGTGCATTTCTTCTCAAGTCGGATGTGCCGTGGGCTGTCGGTTTTGCTCCACCGGACACCAGGGCTTTAGCCGTAACCTGACCAGTGGTGAAATCATTGCGCAGTTGTGGATGGCCGAACATCAATTGCGACAACATGAAGGTCGCAGCGACCGAGTCATTTCCAATGTGGTCATGATGGGCATGGGCGAACCACTGCAAAATTATGCGGCTTTGTTGCCTGCACTCAAGACCATGCTGGATGATCATGGCTATGGTTTGTCCAGGCGCCGTGTGACCGTGTCCACTTCTGGGGTGGTTCCCATGATGGACAGGCTTGGACAAGATTGTCCCGTGGCGTTGGCAGTTTCCTTGCACGCCCCCACAGACTTGCTGCGCAATGAATTGGTGCCACTCAATTTGAAATACCCTTTGGCCGAGTTGATGGAGGCTTGCTCGCGCTATTTGGCCCATGCCCCGCGAGACTTCATCACCTTTGAATATTGCATGCTCGCCGGTGTCAATGACCAAAGCGAACATGCCCAAGCTTTGATCGACTTGGTTGCCAAATCAGGCTCGGGCACTCAGGGGCTGTCTTGTAAATTTAATTTGATACCGTTCAATCCCTTTCCAGCCTCGGGTTTGATTCGATCTGCGCCAGATGTGGTGCAGAAATTCGCTCACCAACTTAACCAGGCTGGCATTGTCACGACCGTGCGCAAGACCCGTGGCGACGATATTGATGCGGCATGTGGGCAACTGGCGGGTGATGTTGTCGATCGAACCCGTGCGGCCGAAAGGCTGTCGCAACAGCGCACCATTTCAGTGGTGCCTGTCTCATCATGATTTTCAGCCATGTAATCATGCGTTTTTTTGCGGCATCTGCTGCGCTCATGGCATGTGCGTGTGGTCAAATTTTGCCAAATAATGCGGCCACCGATTTGGCTCCTGTCGGAGTCTGGTCACTGCCTATCGAGCAAACACCTGGGCGAGCCAGAGCCAAAGCCCGACTGGAGTTGGGTCAAGCCTATTTTGAGCAAGGCCAAGCGTCCATTGCCATGCAGGAAATTGCCTTGGCCCAAGCGGCTGACCCACAGTGGATAGCCGTTCACAACCTCAAAGCTTTGGTGCTTGAAAGTTTAGGCCACTCGGAGTTGGCGCGAAATAGCTTTGAAGAGGCCCTGCGTTGGGCGCAACGCAACCAAAGCTTGGGATCAGAGGTGGCTGATTTGCAACACAATTGGGGTCTGTGGTTGTGTGCGCACGGCTTTTCGGAACAGGCCGTTTTGCAATTCAATCGAGCCATGTTGCAACCCGGGTATGCCTTGCGCGACAAAACGCAGTTGGCCTTGGCACGGTGCCCCAGCATGGCGAAGGGCTGAAATGGATGTTCTACCGCAACACAGCCCCCTGACAGCGGGAGCATGGTTGAAGCAGCAACGTGAATCGGCACAAATCAGTGTTGAAGGACTTTGTGCTGCCCTC
>CANJUS010000171.1:0-4687 GCA_947477505.1 Comamonadaceae bacterium
CGTCCGCCCAAAGGCTGACCGTTCATGCCGGCAATGGCGGCTTGCGCCTCGGCATCGCTGCCCATTTCTACGAAACCAAAGCCTTTGGATCGACCCGTGTCGCGCTCCATCATGACTTTGGCGCTGGTGACGGTACCGAACTGACCAAAAGATTGCTCGAGATCGCCATCGCGCACCGTGTACGGCAAATTGCCAACGTACAGTTTATTGCCCATGCAAGGGACTCCTAAAAAACACAAAAAAACAAGCGATGGGGTCCCGAAAGCACAACACAAAGGAAGCGGAGGCGCGAAACTGACCGATCACCCAAACCACTTTTGACTTATAAAAAGACAGAAGCGATCCCATTATGTGGCATAAGAGGATGTAAAGTGCAAACGATTTGTCTTAAAACCGTCAAGAAGCACCCAAAAAAACCACACAATGGGTAAAAACAATCACCAAGAGGCTTCGCGCTCTGGCGTAGCGCTGGTTTTGTGGATGGTCAAATCAGCCCCTTCATATTCTTCTTCTGGGCTCAAACGCAGGCCCATGGTCCATTTCAGCAAGCCATAAACCACAGTCCCGGCCACCACCGCCCAGGCAACACCCAACAATGTGCCCACGGCTTGGGCCTGCCAGCTCACCCCGCCCACGCCACCCAAGGCGGGCAGGCCAAATATGCCTGCGGCCAATCCGCCCCAGGTGCCACACAGACCGTGCAGTGGCCACACACCGAGCACGTCGTCAATTTTCCAGCGGTTTTGGGTCAGGGTGAACATGGCGACAAAAATCACACCCGCGATTGCGCCCACCACCAGCGCGCCCATGGGGTGCATCACATCCGAGCCCGCGCAAACGGCGACCAAACCAGCCAAGGGTCCATTGTGGACAAAACCAGGGTCATTTTTTCCCATCACCAAGGCGGCCAAGGTGCCACCGGCCATGGCCATCAAAGAGTTGACCGCCACCAGCCCTGAGATTTTGTCCAGGGTTTGCGCGCTCATCACGTTGAAGCCAAACCAGCCCACCATCAAAATCCAGGCACCCAAAGCCAAAAAAGGGATGCTTGAGGGCGGGTGCGCCGAAATCGCCCCATCTTTGCGGTACCGGTTGCTGCGCGCGCCCAATAGAAGCACCGCAGGCAAAGCCAGCCAGCCGCCCATGGCGTGGACCACCACAGAACCGGCGAAGTCATGAAACTCTGCGCCGGTGTGGGCCAGCAACCAAGCTTGGATGCCAAACTGCTGGTTCCAGGCGATGCCCTCAAACAACGGGTAGACAAAACCCACCAAAACGGCGGTGGCGATCAACTGAGGCCAAAACTTGGCCCGCTCGGCAATGCCGCCAGAGATGATGGCGGGAATGGCGGCTGCAAAAGTCAATAAAAAGAAAAACTTAACCAACTCGTAGCCGTTTTGTGCGACCAAACTGTCGGCGGACACCCAAAACCCAGTCCCATAGGCCACGCTGAACCCCAGCGCGAAATAGACCACGGCAGAAACTGAGAAATCAACCAGGATTTTGACCAAGGCATTGACTTGGTTTTTTTTGCGGACGGTGCCCAGCTCTAAAAACGCAAAACCCGCATGCATGGCCAAGACCATGATGGCACCCAAGAGAATAAACAGTGCATCTGCGCTCGTTTTTGGTGCGTCCATGTATAGACCCTTTCGGTTTTGCTTTATTTGAGTGCGCTTTTGGGCTTAAAAAGCGAATTGCACCAAAGGCAAGCAAATTTCACACCAAAATGGTGTGGCCAAGGTCAGCGCTCGGTCATGGCCCCTTGAAAGGCTTTGAAAATGGGTTTGATGAGGTATTGCAACACCGTGCGCTCGCCGGTGCGGATGTCCAAGCTGGTGGTCATGCCAGACTTGATCAAAATGTCCTGCGCGCGTGGGTTGTGCGATTGGTCCGCATCCATGCGCACTTGGATGCGGTAAAAAACACTGGTCTCGCCTTTGTTGCCTTGCTCGCTCAAGGTGTCGGGGCTGATGTGGGTGAGTTTGCCCTTGAGGGTGCCGTAAATCGAATAGTCGAACGCATCCACACGAACCGTCACTGGCAAGCCCAGCTTGAGGCTGCCCACGTCGCTGGGAGAGACCCGCCCCTCGACAAAAAAGCCGCCATCGGTGGGGGCGATTTGCATCAACTCGTCGCCAGCGCGCAAAACGCCGCCGATGGTGTTCACGCGCAGGTACTTCACCACCCCGCCGACCGGTGAGACCAAGTCGGTGTGGTCCAAGATGCTTTGCCGCTCGTTGAGTTTTTGCTGCGTGGTGGCGAGCTCCTCTTCGGCTTTGCTGGCGTCTTGTCGGGCATCTTGCAAATAGCGGTTGCGGGTGGCGCTGATGCGACCGGCCAGATCGGTGACTTGGCGCTCAGAGCGCAACAGGTCCAGTCGGCTGGTGTCGCCGGTTTTCATGAGCTTTTGGTTCATCTCCAGCTCTTCTTTGGCGTTGGCCAGGGCCTCTTGCAGGTAGCCCATTTCTTCGTCCAAGGTCTTCTTGCGCTGCATGTACAGGCCGGCTTGCGCATTGGTGAACTCGGGAAAGGCGTTGCTTTGGCGGTTGAACACCAGCGGCTTTTGGTTGATTTCGGCCTGTGCCCGGTCCAAAATGGCGCGCAACGACGCCACCCGCGCCACCGTCTCTTTGAATCCGGCTTGGGCACGTTCTTTTTCTAAAACGGCCAGTGTCTCGCCAGCTTTCACTGCTTGGCCCTCTTGCACCCGCAACTCAAACAGCACCCCGCCGTCGGCGGCTTGGATGACTTGCGTGCGCGCGTCGGGAATGACCTGACCCGTGGCGCGCACCAATTGGTCCAACTCGGATTGCGAGGCCCAAATGGCCAAAGCAGCAAAACCGGCCGACAAAATGGAGATCATGGGCCAACGCGAATGTTGGTCAGCGTAGCTCATGGTGGGGCTCCTTGGGGGGCGGGGCTGCTGGTCTGCAAGCGCTTGAGCACCTCATCGCGCGGCCCGTCCAAGGCAATCTTTTGCTGTGCCACGATGATCAAGCGCTGAACCAACACCAACAATTCAGGCTTGTGGGTGACCAAAATCAAAGTGTCCGTGGGCTTGAGGGTTTCGGCCAACATCTGGATGATGCGTTGTTCGGTCGCTTTGTCGACGTTGGACGTGGGCTCATCGAGCAGCCAAATGGTCGGCTCGCGCAGGACGACGCGGGTCAAGTTCACCAATTGTTTTTGACCGCCTGATAGGCCCAAGCCACCCTCCGAAATTTTTTGTTGCAGCCCTTCAGGGTGCGATTGAATCACCGACTGGAGCAAACCCGTGCGCTCGGCAGCGGCCAGGATGCGCGAATCATCGGGCACCACCAAGCCCAAGGTGAGGTTCTCGCGCAAGCTGCCAGCAAACAGGCGGCCGTCTTGCTGCAAATAACCGATGTGCTCCGAAAGAACACCTTTGTGGATGTGGCCCAAGTCCATGTCGTCCAAAAAAATGCGCCCTTGCTGGGGTGCGTACATGCCACTGAGCAAACGCAACAGCGTGGTTTTGCCCGCCCCAATCGGGCCAAGAATGCCAATTTTTTCGCCGGCCCGAATTTGCAGTTGCGGGCTGGAAAAGGCCAGTCGCGAGCCGCCGTAACTGGCGGTCACGTTATCGAAACGGTAGGACCCGTGAATGGTGTCGGGCATCACCGGTGTGTCCACGCCGTGGTGGTCGTCTTGCAAACTCCACAAAGTGTTGAGCATCTTGACCGACACCTTGGTGCTGGACCACTGCAAATAAAGAGAGGGCAAGCTGGCAATGGGGGTGAGCACGCGGCCCGACAAGATGCTGCAAGCGATCAAGCCGCCCATGGTCACCTCGCCGCGACTGACCATCAAGGCACCGACAGCAACCAGCAAGGCATAGGACACCTGTTGAAACGCGGCTGTGAGGTGTTGCGCGTTTTCGGTGACGGTGCGCATTTGCAATTCACTGGTGCGCGACTCGTCGGTGGAGTTCATCCAACGCTGCAACATGCGCCAACCCGATTGACCGGATTTGATGGTCTCAGCCCCTTCGATGCTCTCCACCAGCAGGCCAGTTTTGAAATTGCCGGCTTGGTACACCACCTCCGCGAGCTGATCGGACTTGCGTTTGAAGTAAAAGCCCAGGCAAAGCGAAAGCAGCAAAAAAATCAAAGGAATGGCCGCCAACCAAGGGCCACCCAACACCGCGATCAGGAGCAAAAACACAATGGCAAACGGTGCATCGACGGCCATTTGGGTGGTGATGGAGGTGAGAAATGTGCGAATGGACTCGTAGCCGCGCAGTTGAGAGGCCAAGCTGCCCACGCTGCGGGGCAATTGATCGAGGCGAATTTGTAAAAAGCGCATATAGGTGGCGCGCGCCAAGCGCTGATCGACACTGTCAATCAAGGCCTTGTAAAAATGGCTGCGCAAGTGCTTGAGCAGCAACTCAAACACAATGGCAATCATCAAACCCAAGGTCAGCGCCAACAGGGTTTGCACCGCACCGGTGGGCACCACGCGGTCGTACACCTGCATGCTGAAGAACGAACTGGCCAAGGCGATCAGGTTGATCACGATGCTGCCAATGAAAATCTCTGCAAAGATGGATTTGGATCGCCACAGCTCGTTGGTGACGATGTGAAACACCGGGCTGTGGTGGGCTGCAAACGGTTTGGCAGCCAGACCGCGAAAAAATCGCCCGCTGGGTTTGCCTTCCAATACC
>CANJUS010000172.1:0-4686 GCA_947477505.1 Comamonadaceae bacterium
CAACAAGCCCCCATGCACCATGGGGTGCAAGGTTTTGACACGGCCGTCGAGCATCTCAGGAAAGCCCGTGACATCGGCCACCTCGCGCACGGGCAGGCCTTGGTCGCGCAGCAACTGCGCCGTGCCGCCAGTGGAGATCAGGCCCACACCCAAGGCGTGCAAGGCATGGGCGAGCTCGGCAATGCCGCTCTTATCGGAGACAGAAATCAATGCGTTCATGGTGGTCCAGGGTTGGCGCAGTGGCTGTGTGCCAGGCTGGCGCGTGGAGAAAGTATCAAAGCAGTTTGTGCTCGGTGAGCTTTTTGCGCAAGGTGTTTCGGTTCAGGCCCAACCACTGGGCAGCGCGCGACTGGTTGTCGTCGGCGTGCTTCATCACCACTTCCAGCAAAGGCTTTTCCACGGTGCTCACCACCATGTCGTGCAAATTGCCGGGCTCGGTGCCGCGCAAATCTCGAAAGTAAGTCTCCAAGCTGGCGCGCACCACGTCTTCGATGTTTTTCTTGCTCATGCGAACTGTCTCTCTGATGTCGGGGCGACTTCCAACGCGGCCGCAGGCATGCGGTCCGAGGTTTGGGCCCATTGGTCTAAAAACAAACCCAAGGCATCGGCCTGGGCCTGCGGGTCTTCCAAGGTGTTGATGTGCTGTCTAAAAGCCTCACCCCCGGGCATGTGGCGCACATACCAGCCCAGGTGTTTGCGTGCACTGCGGGCACCGGTGTACTCGCCATACAAAGCGCAGTGCGCTGCCAAGTGCGCCAGCAATGAGCGCCGCACCTCGGCCACCAAGGGAGGGGCCAAGGTGTCACCGGTGGCCAGGTGGTGGGCGATTTCGCGAAAAATCCATGGCCGCCCTTGGGCGGCACGGCCCACCATCAAAGCGTCAGCCCCAGTGAGGGCCATCACAGCGCGGGCTTTCTCAGGGGAGTCGATGTCACCATTGACCACCACCGGTATGCACACGCGCGACTTGACCTCTGCAACAGTTTGGTATTCGGCTTGGCCTTTGTAGCCTTGCTCTCGGGTGCGGCCATGGATGGTGAGCATTTGCACCCCCGCTTGTTCGGCGGCCAAGGCCAATGACAAGGCATTTTTGTGTTGCACGCTCCAACCTGTGCGCATCTTCAAGGTGACTGGCACACCCAAAGGCGCACACGCTTGGACCACCGCTTCCACAATGGCCAGCGCCAAGGGTGGGTTTTGCATCAGCGCCGACCCCGCCCACACATTGCAAACTTTTTTCGCCGGGCAGCCCATGTTGATGTCAATGATTTGTGCGCCCTGGTCGATGTTGTGGCGCGCAGCATCGGCCATCATCTGCGGGTCGGTGCCGGCAATTTGCACCGCGATGGGGCCGACCTCACCATGGTGATCGGCGCGGCGCGTGGTTTTGGCGGTGTGCCACAAATCGCGCCTTGAAGTGATCATCTCGCTGACCGCATAGCCCGCACCCCACTGCTTGCACAGTTGACGAAACGGCCTGTCGGTCACGCCCGCCATGGGTGCGACCATCAAGCGGTTGGCCAAAAGATAAGGTCCGATGTGCATGGTCAACGAGGTAGGGCGAGAAAGTGAGTTGCTTAAAAAGGAGGCACGATTGTAGCGGCGCGTTTCCTGCAAGTCCACACATGTTTCTATACTCAGGCCACGATGGATTGGATGCACCTGCTGTTGACCACTTTGGCGCTGCCGCGCTTTGGCCTGAGCACGGTCTTTGTGGTGTCCTTTGTATCGGCCACGCTGTTGCCCATGGGATCAGAGCCCGTGGTGTTTGGTTTGATCAAACTCAACCCCGATCTTTTTTGGCCCACCATTTTGGTGGCCACGGCGGGCAACACCTTGGGTGGGGCGCTGGATTGGTGGATGGGCTGGGGCACGCACAAGGTGGTGGACAAAGTGCGCGGCGAAGGGGCGGTGCGCATGCGCGCATTGGCTTGGCTGCAAGCCTTGGGCCCCAAAGCCTGCTTGCTCAGTTGGTTGCCGGTGATTGGCGACCCTTTGTGTGCGGTGGCCGGTTATTTGCGCCTGCCCTTTTGGCCTTGCTTGATCTACATGGGCGTGGGCAAATTTTTGCGCTACTTGGTGTTCACCAGTTTGCTGCTGTGGGTGTTTCCGCAAGATTGGGCATCTGCGCTGTAGCTGGGGTTTTCCAGCATGTGGCGGGTAACGGGCATCTTCTACAGTGTCTGAAAGGAAACACCTCAATGACCACACCCAGCCTGGTTGAACGCCTGTCGCAACTCTATACCGGCGCCGTGCATGATGTGCTGCGCGCCATGGGCCACCCCAATTGCGTGCTGCCTTCGCACCTGCGACCGCTCGACCCCATGCTCAAGGTGGCTGGACCGGCCTGGACGGTGTCGGGCCACATCGACCACAGCATCAGCCGCCACGACAGCTTGCTGGGCTGGACCACCTTGCTGTCCAAAGCGCCCAGCGGCCATGTGGTGGTGTGCCAACCGCACAACCAAGAAATCGCATTGATGGGGGAGTTGTCTGCCGAGACTTTAAAAAACAAAGGCGTTCTCGGCTATGTGGTCGATGGCGGGTGCCGCGACACCGACTTCATTTTGGAGCTGGGCTTTCCGGTGGTGCACACGTTTTTCACGCCCTCAGACATCGTGGCGCGCTGGCAACCCGACCGCTACGGCGAGCCGGTGACCATTGGCAGCGTGACCATCCACAGCGGCGACCATGTGCTGGGTGATCGCGATGGGGTGGTCGTCATCCCCCAGGCCCTGGTGGCCGAGGTGGTGGAAAAAACCGAGGCCGTGGCCCTGACCGAAAACCAAGTGCGCGAGGCCATCCGTGCGGGCATGGACCCGGTCGAGGCGTACCTGAAATACGGCAAGTTTTAAACCAGGCGATCGCTACCCACCCACAAAGCGTAAGCCCGGTTTTAGGAGGCCGCGCGACGCGCGCCGCCATCCACATGAATCACCTGACCGGTGATGTAGCGTGCCAGTGGCGACACCAAGAAACACACCAAGGCACCCAGGTCTTCGGGTTCGCCAATGTAGCCAGCGGGCACATTGGATGCGACCCAAGCCTGCTGCGCTTGTGGCGTGGGCAATAGCTTTTGGTCCACTTGTTCGGAATGGATGCGCCCTGGCGCAATGCTGTTGACCGTGATGCCATTGGCACCCACGTGGCGCGACAAAGCTTTCGACCACAAATGCACGGCGCCGTTGGGTGGCACACCGCCGTTCATGGTCATGGGCTCATCGGGCCCGGTCAAATTGATGATGCGGCCAAAACCACGCGCTTGCATGTCGGACAGCAAAGCGTGGGTGAGTTCACGCCCCGCATGAAAATTCAAATTCATGGCGTCGTCCCATTGCTCGCGGGTTCCGATGCCGGCAAAGGGGCGCGAGCCCCCAGCGTTGTTGACCAAGATGTCCAAGCCATCCCAGCGCTGCATGACCTGCTCTCGAATGTGTGCTGGGGCCTGCGCTTGGGTGATGTCGCACGCAATGACCAATGGTTTGACACCGCCTTGGGCTTGGATTTCGTCGGCCAATGTGTTGAGCAAGTTCTCGCGGCGGGCCACGATGGCCAACTCGCAACCTTCTTTGGCCAACATCAGCGCCATGCAGCGCCCCAAGCCCACGCTGGCCCCGGTGACCAATGCCGTTTTGCCGCGAAGTTGTAAATCCATGGTGGTACTCCCTGTGGTGCCCAGTGGGGCGTTGAAACACAGTCCAGTATGCCAAAGAAGGTGGTGCACCAGTGTGGTCATCAACACGCATCAGTTTTATCGCAGTAACCCAAATGTGCGCACCACCATGGCGCTTGCGCACCGACTTGGGCGCATCGCTCGCATGTGCCTGTCACCCATGGGGCAAACCAAGGTTTGCTCGCTTGACAAAGCCCGAGTTCACACCAACAATGAATCGAACCTATTCATTTTCATTGACTCAGGAGCATCCGATGCAAATCAACAAGTTTTCGTTTTTGCGTTCCGCACTGGCCGCTTTGCTGGGCCTGACATTGGCCGCTGCCGCAATGGCCCAGCCCAAATATTTGCTGCGCTGGGGCCACTACCTGCCCGACGGCCCCTTCTTGCAACTTGAAAAAGAGTTTGCGGCCAAAATTGAAAAACGCACCAACGGTCAAGTCAAAATCGAAATCACTTTTGCCGGTGGCCTGGGCAAAGACACCGAGTTGCTCATGCTCACCGCGCGTGGTGCCATTGACATGACGGCCACCGCCCCTGGTTACAACCCCGATCAGTTGCGCTACTGGCGCGCGTTTCAAACACCCATGCTGTTCACATCGACCAAGCAAGTGATCGACTTGCTCGAGACCGTGGTGGCAGAAATGCCCATTTACCAACAAGAGATGGACCGCATTGGCGTGGTGTGGTTGTTTCAGCAACCCCTGGGCGAGTACTACCTGAGCGGCGAGACCAAAGACTGCGCCAGCATTGCCACCATGCGCGGTAAAAAAGCCCGCAGCTTTGGTGCCGACATTCCCAAGGCCTTCACCGCCATTGGCGCGGTGCCAGTCACCGTGCCACCCGTCGGTGTTTATGAGGCGATCAAAAGCGGCAACATTGATTACTCGTTCATCAACCCCGGCAACATCCAGTCGCTCAAGCTCAACGAAGTGGCCAAAGTACATTGCGGCCCGGTGATGGCCATTTCCGGCCACAACATCACCATCGGCAAGCGCACCTGGGCGCGCCTG
>CANJUS010000173.1:0-4673 GCA_947477505.1 Comamonadaceae bacterium
AGACCACTGGACCTTGCGCCTGCCCATGCCCGAATGGGGCTTGGCCTTGATGGCCACCTGGGCGCTGTGGCAACAAGACCCCATGGCCCCCCAGCGCTTGCACCTGCTGGCCACCGCCCCACAGCCACCACAGGCACAGAATTGGGCACGATGGGCCCAGGACTGGCCTTTGCTGCAACCCTTGGCCGATGCATGTGCACAAGCCTGTTGGGGTTTGTTGCCCGGACTGCATCGCTTGGCCTTGGCCGAGGGGCGTTTACAGCTGAGCCTGTGGGTGGGTGACAGCCCCGATTGTCAACACTGGTTGGACAAAACCCCACACCACGTTTGGGGGCGGCCCCCGACGGTCTCAACCTCAACCCTGCACACAACAGCCATGCAGGGCCACCCCGTGCCCCCCGCGCGCCCTGGGTGCGCAGCCGCGCGGCAAGCCCTGGTCTTGGGCAGCGGGCTGGCCGGCGCCAGCGCGGCCTGGGCTTTGGCCACGCATGGCTTTGAGGTCACGGTGCTCGAAGCGGGCCCCACGCCCGCGCATGGGGCCTCTGGCTTACCGGTGGGGTTGATGACCCCTCACGTGTCGGGCGATGACAACCCTTTGTCGCGACTGACCCGCGCTGGATTGCGCCAAGTGTTGGACCATGCGCGGGCCCATTTACAGGCCGGTGAAGACTGGTCGCCCAGCGGATTGTTGGAGCGGCGCATGAGCGGCAAAGCACGCCGCGGTCGCTGGCCTCAGGCCTGGGTGGAGCCCTCGGGCAGCGATGAGTTCAAGCTCATTGGTGCGGCACAAGATTGGTTCTCGCCGGCCAGCGACGCGCAACATCGGTGCGCTGGCTTGCCCGCACCAGAACCCGGCCCTGCCATGGAGCCCAAAGGGATTTGGCACAGCCAAGCCGGTTGGATGAAACCCGCACGCTTGGTCGCCTCGCTGCTGGACCACCCCTTGATCCACTGGCAGGCCAACACAGCTGTGCACAGCCTTTACCGTGGAGCGGACAGCGCAGAGTGGCTGACGGTGGACGAACATGGTGCCCGGCACATAGCCGAGCATGTGGTGATTGCACTGGGCCCGTCCAGCCTGGCGCTGCTTGAAAACCTGCTGCCCAAGGCCCATTGGCCCTTGGAGCCCCTGCGCGGCCAGGTCACGGGCGGCCACTTGGGACCGGCTTGGGCAGGGAGGGCGCCACCCCACCCGGTCAATGGGCTGGGCAGTTTCATCAGCGGGGTCCCCATGGGCGAAGGCCAGACGTGGTGGTACGGGTCGACCTATGACCACAGCCTGCAGCAAGCCGTTTGCCTGCCCCAAGACCAAGACAGCAATCTGGCCAACTTGCAAATGCTGTTGCCCCAGCTGGCTGGTCTTTTGCCAGCAACTTGCAGCCCGGATATGGAGGAAACGGCCAAGCGCTTGCACAACTGGGCGGGGGTGCGCTGCACCACACACGACCGCTTGCCCGTGGTGGGCTCGCTGGCCCCCCTGGGTGCGCCGGGCGTGCACCTGCTGACCGCCTTGGGCTCACGCGGCATCACGCTGTCCCTGTTGTGCGCCCAATTGCTGGCCGCGCAAATTTGCGGAGAGCCTTTGCCCATTGACCCAGCCATTGCGCATTTGTTGCGGCCTGAGCGCTTCAAAAAAAGATCGTAACTCTCTGAAATTAATGGGATTTACGGTCCTATATGCCGATTTCTTATATACCCCAAACTAAATTATTGTTTGAATTGATATAACCTGAACATACAGTTCGGTGCTTTAAAGAATGGGCCAAGCCCCACCGCACCGCATGTACGCTTACACCGACTTTGACCGCCAATTTGTGCGCGAACGCGCCGATCAATACCGCGACCAGTTGACGCGCCACTTGGCGGGACAATTGAGCGACGATGCGTTTCGGCCCTTGCGCTTGCAAAACGGCTGGTACGTGCAACGCTACGCGCCCATGTTGCGGGTGGCCGTGCCCTATGGCGAGTTGTCCTCGGCCCAGGTTCGGGTGCTGGCGCGCATTGCCCGCGATCACGACCAGCCCGACGCCGCGCTGTTGGCGCAGGCCCAGCGCCAGCAAGACGCGATTGGACACGCCCCCGCACCCCGCCTGGTCACTGGCACGGCGCACTTCACCACCCGGCAAAACGTTCAATTCAACTGGATCCCTTTGGCGCGCAGCGCCGATGTGATGGATTTGCTGGCCTCGGTGGACATGCATGGCATCCAAACCAGTGGCAATTGCATCCGCAACATCACCAGCGACGAGCGCGCCGGCATCGCCCCTGATGAGGTGGCCGACCCGCGACCATTTGCAGAAATCATGCGCCAGTGGAGCAGTTTGCACCCGGAGTTTGCGTTTTTGCCGCGCAAATTCAAAATTGCCATCACCGGCGCCACGGAAGACCGCGCCGCCACCGCTTGGCACGACGTGGGCTTGCATTTGCACCACAACGCCCAAGGCGAGCTGGGGTTTCGGGTGCTCGCTGGTGGCGGCATGGGACGCACCCCGGTCATTGCCAGCGAGCTGAGGGCTTTTTTGCCATGGCACCAAATCCTCAACTATTTAGAGGCGGTGGTGCGCACCTACAACCTTTGGGGGCGGCGCGACAACCTGTACAAGGCCCGCATCAAAATTTTGATCAAAGCCCAAGGCCAGCGCTACATCGACGAGGTGGAGGCCGAGTACCAACGCATCCTCAGCCAAGACGGCGCACCGCACACCATCACCGAAGCCGAACTGGCTCGCGTGGCCAAAGGCTTTGCGCCCCCCGCCCCGGCCAAGCCCAGCAGCACCCAGCAAAAAATGCAGCGCATCTTGGATGTGGCCGCCCATGACGACGCCGAGTTCACCCGTTGGTTGCAACAAAACGTGGCCGCACACCGCGACCCACAGTTGCGCATCGTCACCTTGTCGTTCAAACGGCTGGGGCAAGCGCCGGGCGACGCCACGGCCGATCAGCTCGACGCTGCGGCCGATTTGGCCGATGCATTTTCAGCCGGTGAGTTGCGCGTCTCGCACGACCAAAACCTGGTGCTGCCCTGGGTCGCTTGCGACCAACTGCCCGAACTGTGGCGCCAAGCGCGCAAACTGGGGTTGGCCAGACCCAACATCCGCATGCTCACCGACATGATTGCCTGCCCCGGGGGCGACTACTGCGCACTGGCCAATGCACGTTCATTACCGATTGCAGCGGGGATCACCGAGCGATACCAAGACCTGGATGAATTGTTTGACCTGGGTGAAATCGATTTGCACATCAGCGGCTGCATCAACTCCTGCGGCCACCACCACAGTGGCCACATCGGCATCCTGGGCGTGGACAAAGACGGGCAGGAGTGGTACCAAATCACCCTGGGCGGTTCGGACGGATCCACCTTGAGCGGTACCCCGCAAGCGGGCAAGGTGGTGGGGCCGTCTTTTTCAGCCCATGAAGTGATTGGTGTGATCGAAGCCGTGCTCGACACCTACCGCGATCAACGCCAAAGCGGCGAGAGCTTTGCCAGCACCTTGAAACGGCTGGGCCATGAACCCTTCAAGCAAGCGGCAAACGCAAGCCGCCTGCCTGCCTTGACCCCCACCCCGACCGAACACAGCCCAGCTTGAAGACCCACCATGCCACAACTTCCCCTGCAATTGATTCCCGCGCCGCTCGCAGGCCACCCCCACCAAGCAGTCGAGGGCAGCGCCACTGAAACCGGCGTGCTGCGCTTGGCCAACGATGTCGACCTGAGCACCGTTGACCTGCACCGGGTGGAGCGCATCGAATTGAATTTCCCCAAATTCACCGATGGCCGCGCCTTCAGCCAAGCCTGGTGGCTGCGCCGCCGCCATGGCTTCAAAGGCGACCTGCGCGCCTGTGGCGATGTGCGCGTGGACCAGTTGCAGCAAATGGCCCGCAGTGGATTTAGCAGCGCGGTGCTGATCGGTGGCGAAGACTTGGCCCTGGGCGAAAAGCTGTTGTCGCGCTTTAACGGTTTTTACCAAGGCGACGCCCTCCAGGCCCAGCCCCACTTTCAGCCACCAACAGGCCAGGCTTCGCCCACAGCCCACCCAAGCACCCCTGGAGCCCCGGCATGAACACATCCCCCATGCCAGCGGCGAACCCCCAGCAGGCCACCAAAGCCACGGCCATGCATGACCGGCCCAGTGCCAACTTTGCCCACAAATTGGACCAAACCCAGGCCTTGCTGCACAGTGCAGCCCGCGACTTCACCCCTTTGAAGCAAGCCTCCAGCCTGGGGGCCGAGGACGTGGTCATCACCGACCTGATCAACCGCTTGCAACTGCCCATCCCCGTGTTTGTGCTCGACACCGGTGCGCTGCACGCCGAAACCGTGGCCTTGCTCGAGCGCTTGCAAGCGTTTTCCAGCACCCCGGTGGAGGTTTATCAACCCCAACGCGCAGCGGTGCTCAACTTTGTTCGCCATCCCGGGCAAGCGGCGATATACCGCAGCGCATCTGAACGCCAGGCTTGCTGCCAGATCCGAAAGTTGGAGCCCTTGGGCCGCGCTTTGACCGGGCAACGCGCTTGGATCACCGGCTTGCGCCGCGCGCAATCCAACGCCCGCGCCGAGGTGCAAGCAGTGCAAGCCGATGCACAAAACGGCGTGGCCCTGACCAAAATCAACCCCTTGGTCGAATGGACCTGGGACGATGTATGGCACTACATCGCCACCCATCAGGTGGACT
>CANJUS010000174.1:0-4673 GCA_947477505.1 Comamonadaceae bacterium
CAGCGGGGAGCGGGTGATGCAATTGATGATGGACCTGAACCAAGAGAGCGGCACCACCTTGGTGTTGGTCACCCATGACTTGGCCATCAGCCAGCGCTGCCAACGCCGCATCGGTATCGAAGCGGGTCAACAGCGCACAGTTGGATAATCTAGGCATGTCCACCCCCCTCAAAGTTATTTTTGGTTTCCATGCCGTGGGGGTGCGCATGAAAACTGCGCCCCAATCGGTGGTGGAGTTGCACGTCGATGCCAGCCGCAGGGACGTGCGAATGCGCCAGTTCATGCAACGCGCCCAAGACAGTGGCATGCGCATCATCCCCAGCGATGGGCTGCGCCTGGCCAAGCTGTGTGGCAGCCACGGCCACCAAGGTGTCGTGGCCCGGGTGCAAGCTTTGCCGCAAGGCCACTCTTTGGATGACCACTTGGACCAATTGGGCGCGGAGCAAATCCCCATGTTGCTGGTGCTCGATGGCGTGACCGATCCGCACAACTTGGGCGCGTGTTTGCGCGTGGCCGATGGGGCGGGTGCGCATGCCGTGATTGCCCCCAAAGACCATTCGGTGGGCTTAAACGCCACTGTGGCCAAGGTGGCCAGTGGCGCTGCCGACACCGTGCCTTACTTCATGGTCACCAATTTGGCAAGAACGCTCAACGAACTCAAAGAGCGCGGCATTTGGGTGATTGGCACCAGCGATGACGCCCCGACTTCGATCTACCAAAATGAACTGAAAGGGCCCATCGCCTGGGTCTTGGGCGCCGAAGGGGAGGGCATGAGACAACTCACCCGAAAAACTTGCGACCAATTGGTGCGCATCCCCATGCAAGGCGCGGTGGAAAGCCTCAATGTGTCCGTCGCCAGTGGCATTTGCCTGTATGAGAGTTTGCGCCAGCGGTCCTTAACGAACTAAAAGCAGCAAAGCCAGTTTGCAAAGGGTTCAGACCCAGCCAAGCAAACCCAATAAAGCACCAAAAGACAGCATCCACAGCACATGGATGCGGGTCTTCCACATCATGACCACAGATGCTGCGGTCAACAGCAACCCCGATGCGTGTTGCGCATCAGCTTGGATGGGGGGCAGCAACAGCCAACCGGTCGAAAACATCAAGGCAATCAGCAAAGGGGCCATGCCCGCCTTGAAGGCACGCACGGCCAACTTGTCTTGGTAACGCATGCCCCAACGGTTGACCAGCAAGGTAAGGCAACCAGAGGGGCCCAAAATGCCCAATAAGCACAAAAACGCCGCCAATATCCCCCAGGCCCAGGCGATGGGGCCAGCTTGCATGCCCCCACCGGCTTGAACGCCCAAGGTCCAACCCAGTATGGCCACAAACAACACATTGGGACCAGGCGCAATTTGGGCCAAGGTGATGGAAGAGTTGAACTGCGGGTCACTGAGCCAGTGTTGCTGGTCCACGAAATATCGGTGCATGTCGGGGGCGGCGGCCACCACCCCGCCAAAGGTGATCAATGACAAGCTCAGGAAATGCAGCATCATGTGCAGCCAATCTGACCAGCTCAGGCTCATGCCACCCCCTGGCGCCGCACCATGCAGCGCCAAGCCCACACACCAGAGGGCACGCCCACCATCAACCAAGCCAGGGCCAATGGGATGCGCCACACCGCGACCACCACAAATCCGATGGTCAGCAATGCGTAGCAAATGGGCAAACCCATGGGGTTGCCTTTGAGGCCGCTGAGCAAGCGCAAGGCGTTGCCCATGATCATCCCTGAGACCACACACCCCATGGCATGCAACATGGAGCGAATCGCAGGCAAGTCGTGCATCCCCTGGTAAAGCGCGGCAAAGCACAGCACCAAGGTGCATGGGGCCAGCATCAGGCCCGCGATGGCACACACAGCGCCTTTGCCGCCGAAGTAGCGGTCGCCCAGCATCAAAGTCAAATTGACCACGTGCGGACCAGGCAAGGTCTGCGCCACCGACCAATCTTCAAGAAAGCCTTGGGGCGTCAACCACTTTTTTTGATCTACCAAGATGCGTTGAACCACTGCTTGCACCCCGCCAAAGCCTTTCAAGGCCATCAAGGTGAAGGTGAGAAACAGGTCCCAACAAGACTGGGGCCGGTTGACTTCTTCGGTCATACCGTCAAACCGCCTGAGACCTCGATCACGGCGCCATTGATGTAGGCGGCTTGGTCACTGGCCAAAAACGCATATACCTGTGCGATGTCTTCGGCGCGACCAAGGCGCTTGAGGGGAACCCGGTCACGCATTTCGTCGATCACCTTGGCGGGCATGGTGGCCAAAATGGGGGTTTCGATGAAGCCTGGTGCGACGGCGTTGACGCGAATCCCTTTGGGGCCAAGTTCGCGCGCCCAGGTTTTGGTAAATCCAATGACGCCAAATTTGCTGGCGGCATAGTTGGTTTGCCCAAAATTGCCATAAATACCCACCACCGAAGAGGCGTTGAGAATCACGCCACTGCCTTGGGCCACCATGGCATCGCTGACCGCTTGGGCGCAATGGAAAACACCCCTCAAATTGACATCGATCACCCGATCAAATTGCGCCAATGTCATTTTTTGCAATCGCGCGTCCTGGGTGATGCCCGCGTTGTTGACCAACACATCGATGCGACCAAATTGGTTCAAGGCGTTTTGCACCATGGCATCAACCATCTCGCGCTGGGTCACATCCACCACCCATCCCGCCGCTTGAACCCCCAGTGCCTGGCATTGGGCCACGGCTTGATCGACGCCCGCTTGGCGAACATCACAAACGACCACGGTCGCGCCTTCCTTGGCAAATTCGGTGGCGGTGGCCAGGCCGATGCCTTGGGCAGCGCCCGTGATGATGCAGACCTTGCCGGTCAATCGTTGTGCGGTGAGGGTGTTCATGGCGTCGAAATGTCAATGGCGAATGGTTACAGCGCTGATTTGCACCAACGTGCAGAGCGGATCACAGATGGCTGGGCAGTATAGGCATTTTGAAAGTCTTTTCACTTGCAGCAATGCACTTGAGTGACAGCCCAGAGGGCACCCAATCCATCCCCCTACGCAAAGGCGGCCTTTGATTTGTCTGAGCATGCCCATTGCTTATCAAGGCTTACACTGACTGTTTGCCAACCGCAGTCCTTCGTCCCATGGACGTATCCCAATTCAATCGCCCCGCCAAAGCCTTGTCCAGCTATCGAAAGCATTGGGCGGCTCGCTTTGGCACGGCCCCTTTCCTGCCAGTGAATCGTGCCGAAATGGCCGCTTTGGGGTGGGACAGCTGCGACGTGGTTTTGGTCACTGGGGACGCCTACGTAGATCACCCCAGTTTTGGCATGGCTGTGATTGGCCGCATGTTGGAAAACCAAGGTTTTCGTGTGGGCATCATTGCCCAGCCCGACTGGCAAAGCGCAGAGCCATTTGCCGCATTGGGGCGACCCAATTTGTTTTTCGGGGTCACCGCGGGCAACATGGACTCCATGATCAACCGCTACACGGCGGACCGCAAAATTCGCAGCGACGACGCCTACACCCCTGGCGATGTGGCCGGCAAGCGACCAGATAGGGCGGCAATTGTCTACAGCCAACGCTGCAAAGAAGCCTTTAAGGATGTGCCCATCATCATGGGCGGCATCGAAGGCTCCTTGCGCCGCATTGCCCATTACGATTATTGGCAAGACAAAGTACGCCGCTCCATCGTGATTGACGCCAAGTGCGACTTGTTGCTGTACGGCAATGCAGAGCGCGCCATTGTCGAGGTGGCCCACCGCTTGGCAGCCAAAGAGCCGGTGGAATCCATCACCGATGTGCGTGGCACTGCGTTTGTGTGCCGCTCCACCCCCACAGACTGGACCGAAATCAATTCCACCGAAGTCGATCGACCGGGCCCCGTGGAGTCCCACCTCAATCCCTACCTGATGATCAGTGAACAAGCCCAGGCCCAGGGCCAAAGCTGCGAGGCGTCCCCCACGACAACGCAAGTTACAGCGTCGCAAGAACCCAAGGTCGATCAAAGCGTGCCCATGATGGTGCCCATTGGCTGGCTTGGCAAAACGCGGGCCAAGGTGTCGCCCCGAGAGCGCACCGTGATTCGCTTGCCTTCGTTTGAACAGGTGCGCAGCGACCCCGTGTTGTACGCCCACGCCAACCGGGTGCTGCATCTTGAGACCAACCCGGGCAATGCACGTGCACTGGTGCAAGCCCACGGTGAGGGGGCCACAGCGCGCGATGTGTGGATCACGCCGCCCCCCATACCCTTGAGCACCGCTGAAATGGATTTGGTGTTTGGTCTGCCCTACGCGCGCTCACCCCACCCGGTTTACGCAGATGAGCAGGGTCGCCATGACGGCGCCACCAAAATACCGGCCTGGGAGATGATTCGCTTCAGCGTGAACATCATGCGCGGCTGCTTTGGCGGGTGCACGTTTTGCTCTATCACCGAGCATGAAGGGCGCATCATCCAAAGCCGCAGCGAGGCTTCGGTGTTGCAAGAAATCCAAGACATCCGAGACAAGGTCACCGGCTTTACCGGTGTCATTTCCGACCTGGGTGGGCCCACGGCCAACATGTACCGCATCGGCTGCAAGACGCCCGAGATTGAAGCCGCTTGTCGCAAACCCAGTTGCGTGTATCCGGGTATTTGCTCCAACCTCAACACCAGCCACCAACCCTTGATTCAGATGTATCGCAAGGCCAGGGCCATCAAAGGGGTGAAAAAAATC
>CANJUS010000175.1:0-4671 GCA_947477505.1 Comamonadaceae bacterium
CGCTGAATTGCCAGAGTTCCAGGCTTTCACGCAGCATTGCCTGAAAAACGATTCTCTGCACGCCAATGAAGTCGTTGATGCCTTGATTGCCGGTGGGACACCTCAGGAGCACATCTTTTTGGCGTTGATCGCCCCGGCGGCCAGGCATTTGGGCGTTTTGTGGGAACAAGATCTGTGTGACTTTACGCAGGTGACCTGCGGCTTGGCCATCATGCACCAGATGATTTATCGCCTGGGCTACGAGTCACCTGCCAGCTCCCACGCGCAGGACGACAAAGAGCGGGTCATGTTGGCCTGTGCGCCGGGGTCGCAGCATTTCTTGGGGCTGACCATCGTTGCGGACTTTTTTAGAAAGGCCGGTGCCGATGTGGTGCTTGAAATCTCTTCGACGGAGTCGGAGTTGTTGCGCGCTGTGGCCAACGAGTGGTTTGACGTGGTGGGTATTTCGGTCGCGCTGGACGCGCAGTTGCCAACCTTGCCCTCGTTGATCGAGCACCTGAGGAAAAGTTCGGGCAACCCGAAAGTGCGGGTGGTGTTGGGCGGCCCGATTTTTTTGATCAAAACACTCAGCCCAGTGTCACTGGGCGCAGACGCCATATTGACCGATGCGCGGGACGCGGTGGGCGCGGTCAAGCGCTTGATCCGGGGCTCATCAGCACGCTGATCGCCAGGTTTTTAAGTCTGCGCATGCTCTGGCGCTGCGCTTTGGGTACACCAGCGCAAGATTTGTTGCGCGGTGCCCAACGGGTCTTGCTCATGGGCCAGGTGTCCCAGCCCATGTTGCAGTATTTTTACCGCCTGCGGCAAGCGCAGGCAGGCCTGCTCGGCCAAAACGGGTGGGACGGTCTGGTCGTGGCTGCCAATGGCCATGTAAACCGGGTTTCGGATCTCGTGCAACCGAGAGGCCCGGGGCTTGAGTTGCCAAGCCGCCATCATCGACAACACGCCATGCACATGGCCTGGGTGGCCAAGCACACGGTTGTACATGTCCACGCCTTGTGCATCGAGTTGAGAGCCTGTTCGCTGCAACCAACGCGCCATGGTCCCTGGTTTGCTGGCCATCTTGGCCGTGGCCCAAGCCGACAGTGGGTTGAGCTGGGCCAGTTTGGCGGCAGGGCCAAACAACCACGCTGCCGCACCCGGCAACGGCAGCCAAGCCGGGTTCAGGCCGATCAGGGTGGTGCCTGCCATGTGGGCGTGCTCTAGCACCATGTGCGCGGCAATGGCGGCCCCAGCCGAGTGGCCCACTATGACTTTTGGCGTGAGCTTGAGTTGCCACATCAATGCGCGCAGGCCCTCGCCCATGCCCGGCAGTGACAAGGTGCCATCAGGCCCTCGGCTGCTAAAGGCATGCCCAGGCAGATCGGGTGCAACCACTGTGAAATGCTTGGCCAATGGCGGCAGCAAGCCACGCCAGCTGAAGCTGCCCGAACCGGTGCCGTGCAACAACAGCATGCATGGGCCTTGGCCCAGTGTTTGCACATGCCAGTCAATGGCGCCAGCCTGCACAAACTGGCTGTGCTGCGCCAGCGGCCAGTCGGACCGGTATGCATCCCATGACATGCCTGGGTAGTAGCTATCAAACATGGGAAGCGTTGGCCGGCTTCAGGCCGTGTGGTTTGCGATCCGGCTGTCCATGGCATGGGCCATGCGCTGGGCTTGAACTTGAGGCATGGGCAAATAGTCTGCGCCCATCACACCGGCCAGGGCCCGGGTTTGTGCGTCGGGCTGCACGCTGGTGTCGATCCACAAAGCGCGGTGCCCGCTGCACTGCCATTGTTGGGCCCACGTTTGTGCATCGGCTTGTGCCTGGGCGCGGCCACCCAGGCCTTGCAACGTGACGTTGGCGCGGCCGTCGCTGAGCACCACCAAGATGGGGGTCACGCCTTGGCGCTTCAATTGCGCGGCTTGTTCGTGCGCCATTTTCAGCGCCAGTGCCAGCGGTGTGCCACCGCCACCAGGCAGGCCGGTCATGGCGCGTTTGGCCCGCACCAGCGAGCGGGTGGCGGGTAACAGCAATTGGGCATGGGCACCGCGAAAGGCCACGATGCACACGCTATCGCGCCGAGCGTAGGACTGTTGCAACAGCAATTCAACGGCACCCTTGGCTTCGGCCAGGCGATGCAGCGCGGCGGAGCCAGAGGCGTCCAGGGCCAAGATCAAGCAACTCGAAGACCGTTGCTGGTAACGCTGGATGTGGAAGTCTTCGGCCCGTATGCGTACCCTGGGCACACGGGTCGCGTCGGTGGTGGTCTGCGCCTGCGCGTTGGGGGGCGGATGGCGCAAGCGCTGGCGGGGTGCGGCGGCTCGCAAAGTGGCCAACACATGCAATCGAGCATGACCACCGGGTCGTCCTGGGCGGGGGGGCAGGGGCCTGCCGCGCTGCTGACCGGCGCGGGTCTGGCCGCTGCGGCCCGAGGAATTGCCCTGTCGCGCGCCTGCTTGGGTGACCAGTTTGTCCAATACGTGGGGCGGCATGCTGGCCAACGCGGCGGCCACCATCATCTCTTGCAGGTCTTGGGCACTGGGTTCGGTTGGAGAGGCATCGGGCTCGGTCGGTGGTTCATGGGGTTCGTCGGGGGCATTTTTTTGCGCGTGGGGCGGCTCGGGCGGCGGCTCGATCGGCTCGCTGGTTTCTTCGGGCGCTGACTCTGCGCTTTGTTCATCGGGTAGCGGCTCGCTGGGCCATTGGGTGGCACGTGGGGCCAGCACACAGCGGGCAGCAAAACCCAGGTCATCGGTGTCTAACGCACTGTGCCCATTCAATGCCGCATGGGCGCAGGCCACGCGCAAGGCCAGGCTGGGCGCGCGCAAAGAAGCAATGCCCAATGCCAATGCGCTGGCGCACAGCGCGTGCAGCTGTTCATCGCTGGCTTGGATGTGCTGCAGCCGCGCGCGTGCTTGCGCCAAAGCCTGTGGGCTGAGCTGGATGTGCAGTGCGTCGACCTCTGGGCTGTCACTGCTTTGCGCCTTGTCCAACAGGGTGACGTCGATGTCCGATGGCGCGAGAGCTTGCAAGTCGAGCCAAACGCCCAGCCGCTCTTGAAGTGCGCCACCCACGCCAGGTTCATCGGGCAATGACTCATCCAAGGCCACCACACCAAAGCGTGTGTTGCTGGCCAAGGTGTTGTGGTGGGTCGCGGGTACCTGGCCGTTTTCGAGGGCTTGCACCAGCGGGGCCAACAATGCTGGGGGCATGCGCTCGGCCATGGGCAGGCAGACCAGCCCTTGATCGGCTTGTTGCAGCAACCCGGCTTGCATGCGCAGTTCGCCAGTTTGCAGGGTGTGGGCCAGGTCAATCCCGCCGAGCAAGCGTTGCGCATCGACCGAACCCGGCACTTTGACCAGTGGCAGGCCCAGTTGCGCCAAAGCATGCAGCCAGCGCTCGCGCACCGGTCCATGAGGGGCGCGCAAGCACACTCCGCCAAAGCCGTGTGGGTCCAGTTGCAATATTTGCAAACAGGTCAGTGCATCGTTCCAAGCTTCGATTGGCGCAGCGTTGGGTGCGTTGTCGCGGATCATGGCCAGCCAGCGCTTGCAGACTCAGGCGGCCAGCACTTCTTGCAGG
Organism: Comamonadaceae bacterium; assembly: GCA_947477505.1. GTDB lineage: Bacteria > Pseudomonadota > Gammaproteobacteria > Burkholderiales > Burkholderiaceae_C > Limnohabitans. The sequence continues at coordinate 3,569 of CANJUS010000175.1, forward strand.
CTGCGTTGTACGCGGGCGCCGGAGTCGGTATCGTCCAGTGGGTTGCGGCGCAGGCGGTGGCGCAGGGCCAGTGGGGCCATGCTTTGCAGGTGTTGGGCCTGCACCGACAGCTGCCCTTGCAAGGCGGCAAAGGCGCGGGTGGCGCGCAGCAGTGTGAGCTCGGCGCGCAGGCCATCGGTACCCAATTGCTGACACAAGCGGGCGCACAGCATCAACATGTCATCGCTCACAGTCACTTGGGCCAATCGCTCCCGTGCCTTGACGATGCGTTTTTGCAGTTTTTGGTTTTCTTTGTGCCAATGCGCTTTGAAACCAGCCGGGTCTTTATCAAACCCATCGCGGCGCTTGATGATCTCCACCCGCAGCGCCAGGTCTTGCGGGGTGCGTACCTGTACCGACAGGCCAAAACGGTCGAGCAACTGGGGACGCAGTTCGCCTTCCTCGGGGTTGCCGCTGCCCACCAGCACAAAGCGCGCCGGGTGTCGCACACTCAGGCCTTCGCGTTCGACCAGGTTCTCGCCCGAGGCGGCCACATCGATGAGCAAGTCCACCAGGTGGTCGTCGAGCAAGTTGACTTCGTCGATGTACAAAAAGCCCCGGTGTGCCTGCGCCAGCAAGCCGGGCGAGAATTGCTTGACGCCTTGGGACAAGGCTTTTTCCAAGTCGAGTGCGCCGACCACGCGGTCTTCAGTGGCCCCCAAAGGCAGATCCACCACGGCCACAGGCTGGCGCTGCACCCCGGTTTTTGTTTTTGGATCTTTCGCCTGGCATACCGGACAGGCGTTGGCAGGTTGGGTGGGGTCACAGCGGTAGGGGCAGCCCTTGACCACCTCAATGGGGGGCAGCAAGTCGGCCAATGCGCGAACGGCGGTCGATTTGCCAGTGCCTCGGTCGCCCAAGACGAGCACGCCACCAATAGAAGGGTCCACCGCCACCACCTGGATGGCCAGGGTCATTTCGTCTTGACCAACGATGGCCGCAAAAGGAAAGGTCAATGCCATGGGGGATTCCACAAAACAATTCTCAGCCCATCATCCAAAAGACTTGTTAAAGTGTCAAGTTAAATTTACAGTTATTTTAAAAATCTGTCGTTTCTTCAACCC
>CANJUS010000176.1:0-4668 GCA_947477505.1 Comamonadaceae bacterium
ACGGTGGTGAAACGTTCGTAGGAGGCGGCCAACTGGTCCCGGATGCGGTTGGGCTCAGTGATGTCGGTCATGGAGGTCATCCAGCCGGTTTGCTGACCGCGTGCATCGATCAAAGGTGACACATACAGGCGGGCAGCAAACAAGCTGCGGTCCTTTCGCTTGACCCGCACCTGAATGCCACTGGGGCTGGTGCGCCCCGACAACTCTTCTTGCAATCGCAAGGTCAAGGTGTCACGGTCTTCCTCGGGCCAATATGGAAAGGGCGGCTTCAAGCCCACAAGTTCTTGCTCGGTCCAACCCGTCATTTGGCAAAAGGCCGCATTCACGTAGGTGATTTGGCCTTGCAAGTCCATCGCCCGCATGCCTGTGAGGATGGAGTTCTCCATCGCGCGCCTGAAGTTGGTCTCTGCAATCAACGCTTGTTGGGCTTGGAGCCTGCGCCGGGTGTGGCGCCAACTGCCAATCAGCATCCAGGCGGTCAGCACGCTCAATGCGCCCACCAGCCAAAACAAACCATTGCCAATCAGACCTTGTGAGGTGCGGTAGGCCTGCGCACGAAGAATCAGGCTGTTGCCCACTGGGGAGACGGGCACAGAAAACTCATAGGCATCGGCCGTCCAGGGCATGGCGGGCGATGTGCGCACCCGGTTGGTGATGGCTTGCCCGGCCAGCACCATGCCCGCAGCGTCCATCAGTGACACTGCGTGGCGGGCCGTGATGTCAGCGGGCACAGCGTACCGAATCAGTCCGTCAATGTCGTACTCGGCCATCACCACGCCCTCAAAATTGCCTTGGGTGAAGATGGGCACGTGCAGTTGCAAATCAAAAGAAGTTCGGGTTTTCTGTCCCAGATCGGGCAAGGGCGGGGAATAAATCGTGCGCCGCAACTCCCGCGCCAATTGAAAGGTGTTGATGGCCTCTGGGTTGCGCAATGCTTCGCCCACTCTGTCATGAAAGGTTTTTTGCGAAGAGGGTGCCGAGTAGCTGGCCCGGATGCGCCGGCGTGCATCGAGCCAACTGACCGATGACAACTCTGGGAACTGGGTCACCAAGGCCTCGGCCTGGCTGGTGAAATTGCGCAAACCAATGTCGCCATTGGATGCATCTCGTGCCAAGCGCATCATTTGCTCTTGTCGCTCGATCAAACGCAGGCGCAGTTGTTGTTGGGCGGACTCCACATCGCGGCGCACACTTTCGCGTTCGCGCTCCATCTCTTCATAGCGCAGGTACCAAAACGCGCTGCTGATGGCCGCAAAAAACAAAATCACCGCGGTCAGGGGGCCCACAAAAGCAAATCGATCTTGCCGACTGGGCGTTTGGCGTCTCCACCAGTTTTGCCACAGCAAGCTGATCTCTTTGAAAGCCGAACGTGGCCGAGGTGGTGGGTTCATGGCCGATGAGTGTAGGTCAGCCCATGGGCTTTGATTTCAATTTTGGAAGGGTTGAAAGTCTTGGTAAATTTCATAATACAAAATCTATAGGCACGATTTGAAATGGGAATGAAAAAATGGCACAATTCGCTCGAGACACGCTGAAAACAGCGTACAAGACCATAACAACGTAGGAGACCGGTATGTCAGCCCTGCCCAATGACTTGCGCACCTTTGCCCTGAACGACACAGACAGTCAAGAAACCCGTGAATGGATGGACGCTTTGTCCGCCGTGATACAGGCTGAGGGCCCTGAGCGGGCGCATTACTTATTAGAGCAATTGCTCGAACATGCCCGCGAAAACAGCATCGACATGCCGTTCTCCGCCAACACGGGCTATGTCAACACCATTGAACCCGATCAAGAAGAGCGTTGCCCCGGCAACATCGAAATTGAAGAGCGCTTGCGCGCCTATATGCGTTGGAACGCCATGGCCATGGTGGTCAAGGCCAATCGCCACAACCCCGCAGATGGTGGCGATTTGGGCGGTCACATTGGTTCGTTTGCTTCTTTGGCCCACATGTTTGGTGCTGGCTTCAATCACTTTTGGCATGCCGAGAACGAAAACCATGGCGGCGACTTGCTCTACATCCAAGGCCACGTGTCACCGGGCGTTTATGCACGTGCTTATTTAGAAGGGCGCTTGACCGAAGAGCAGTTGCTCAATTTCCGTCAAGAGGTGGATGGCAAAGGTTTGTCGAGTTACCCCCATCCCAAACTCATGCCCGAGTTTTGGCAGTTCCCAACCGTCTCCATGGGCTTGGGCCCTTTGATGGCCATCTACCAGGCTCGGTTTTTGAAATACCTGCACGCGCGTGGCATTGCCAACACCGAGAACCGCAAGGTCTGGGTGTTTTGCGGCGACGGTGAGATGGACGAGGTGGAGTCATTGGGGGCCATTGGTTTGGCCGCTCGTGAAAAACTCGACAACCTGGTGTTCGTCATCAACTGCAATTTGCAACGTTTGGATGGCCCAGTGCGCGGCAACGGCAAGATCATCCAAGAGTTGGAGAGCGAATTTCGCGGTTCGGGTTGGAATGTCATCAAGTTGATTTGGGGCAGCAACTGGGACGCTTTGATCGCCCGCGACAAGGACGGCGCTTTGCGCCGCATCATGATGGAAACCGTCGACGGTGACTATCAGGCCTTCAAGGCCAACGATGGTGCATTTGTGCGCAAGCATTTCTTTGGCCGAGACCCCCGCACCTTGGAGATGGTGGCCAAGTTGAGCGACGACGACATCTGGAATTTGCGCCGCGGTGGCCATGACCCACAAAAGGTGTACGCCGCTTATGCCGCTGCGGTCAAGCACAAGGGGCAGCCCTCCGTGTTGTTGATCAAAACGGTCAAAGGGTTTGGCATGGGCTCCTCCGGTGAGGGCAAAAACACGGTGCACCAAACCAAAAAGCTCACCGACGAAGACATCAAAGCCTTTCGCGACCGCTTCAACATTCCCATCCCCGACAGCGAGTTGCCCAAATTGCCGTTTTACAAACCGGCCGAAGACACCCCTGAGATGCGTTACTTGCACGAGCGCCGCAAGGCCTTGGGCGGCTATTTACCGCACCGGCGCACCAAGGCCGATGAGCAGTTCACCGTGCCCGCGATGGACACCTTCAAGGCCATCACCGATCCGACCGCCGAAGGCCGCGAGATTTCCACCACCCAAGCCTATGTGCGTTTTTTGACCCAATTGCTGCGCGACCAAGCCATGGGCCCGCGCGTGGTTCCCATCTTGGTGGACGAAGCCCGCACTTTTGGCATGGAAGGCCTGTTTCGACAAATCGGTATCTACAACCCCGATGGACAGCAGTACACGCCGGTCGACAAAGACCAGGTCATGTACTACCGTGAAGACAAAGCCGGGCAAATTTTGCAAGAGGGCATCAATGAAGCGGGTGGCATGAGCAGTTGGATCGCGGCGGCCACGTCGTATTCGACCAACAACCGCATCATGATTCCGTTTTACGTTTATTACTCGATGTTTGGCTTCCAGCGCATTGGCGACTTGGCCTGGGCAGCGGGTGACATGCAAGCGCGTGGGTTTTTGCTGGGCGGCACTTCGGGGCGCACCACCTTGAATGGCGAAGGCCTGCAACACGAAGACGGTCACAGCCACATTTTGGCAGGCACCATTCCCAACTGCGTGAGTTACGACCCGACCTTTGCCCATGAAGTGGCGGTCATCATGCAACATGGCTTGAAGCGCATGGTGGAAAAGCAAGAGAACGTGTTTTACTACCTCACGCTGCTCAATGAAAACTATCCCATGCCTGGCCTGACTGCCGGTACAGAGGCGCAAATCATCAAAGGCATGTACTTGCTGCAAGCCGCAGAAGGTGCCAAAAAAATGCCCCGCGTGAACCTGTTGGGTTCGGGCAGCATCTTGCGCGAATCCATGGCCGCACGCGAGTTGTTGGCCACCGATTGGGGTGTGGCCGCCAATGTGTGGAGTTGCCCCAGCTTCAACGAATTGGCGCGCGATGGGGCGCAAACCGAACGCTGGAACCTGATGCACCCCACCGAGGCTGCGCGTCAGTCATTTGTGGCTGAGCAGCTGAACGCGCACGAAGGCCCCGTGGTGGCGTCGACCGACTACATGAAGGCTTATGCAGAGCAAATCCGTGCATACATCCCTGCTGGTCGTGCCTACAAAGTGCTGGGCACCGATGGTTTTGGCCGAAGCGATTTCCGCAGTAAATTGCGCGAGCACTTTGAGATCAACCGCCACTACATCGTGGTGGCTGCCCTCAAGGCCTTGAGCGAATCCGGTGCTGTACCAGCGGCCAAGGTGGCCGAGGCCATTGCCCGTTATGGCTTGAACGCCGACAAGACCAACCCCCTGTACGCTTAAAAACCCAACGGAGACAAGAGATGGCGATGATGGATGTGACGGTCCCCGACATTGGGGACTTTGATGAAGTGGCCGTGATCGAATTGCTGGTCAAGGTGGGTGACACAGTGAAGGCCGAACAAAGCCTGATCACCGTGGAGAGCGACAAGGCTTCGATGGAGATCCCTTGCTCACACGCGGGCGTGGTCAAAGAGATCAAGGTCAAGTTGGGCGACAAGGTCAAGCAAGGTTCGGTGGTGGTGGTGCTCGATGCCGCAGGCGCTGCGGCAACTGCGCCTGCTGCAGCCCCACCAGCGCCCGCAGTCACCCCTGCGCCTGCCAGCGCATCAGTGGCAGCACCGGTGGCAGCGCCAGCACCAGCACCAGCGCCTGTCCCCGCTGCT
>CANJUS010000177.1:0-4661 GCA_947477505.1 Comamonadaceae bacterium
CGTGGTGGGCACAGACGCCACGGTTGAGTGGCCCAGCTACAGCGAATGGTTTGACTACGAAGGCGAGTTTGGCTTCTTCATTGGCAAGGGCGGAAAAAACATCAGCAAGGCCGACGCGCCCAAACACATTTTTGGCTACACCGTGTTCAACGACTTTTCAGCGCGCGACAAACAAATCCGCGAAATGGAAGGCCGCATGGGCCCAACCAAAGGCAAAAGCTTTGACACCGGCAACGCCATGGGCCCGTGGATCGTGACCGCCGACGAAATCCCCAACTCGCGCGACTTGAAGGTACAGGTGCGCGTCAACGGCGAAGCCTGGGGCAACAGTTCAACGAGCAGCATGATCCACAGCTTTGAGGACATGATCGCCTACATCTCCGAGTGCGAAACCCTGCATGTGGGCGAGTTTTTTGGCAGCGGCACCATGGCCGGCTGCTGCAGCCTGGAATGCGACCGCTGGATGAAAGACGGCGATGTGATCGAAGTCGAGTTCGAGCGCATTGGCGTGCTGCGCAACCCGGTCAAGCGGGTGAAAAAGTAAGCCCTTGGAGATCGGCCCCTGGACTTACATCTAGCGCATTTCAAATAACCATAACTTGTGATTTGTACAGTTTGTTGATCCTTGGTGCAGGGAAACGCGTTCACAAAGAAACTGCCTATCAAGATCCGCCAGTGGACCTTGAGCACAGAGCTTTAGAAGCGCTCAAACCCCACCCGACACATCCACCACCGCACCTGTGGAATACGAAGACGCATCCGACACCAGCCAAGCGATGGCCTGTGCCACTTCTTCGGCGCGGCCAGCGCGTTTCATGGGCACAAAGTCTTTGGCTTTGTTGGCTCGGTCGGCGTCCCCCGCTGCGGCATGGATTTCGGTGTCGATCAGGCCAGGGCGCACGGCATTGACGCGCACCCCCTCGGCAGCGACCTCGCGGGCCAACCCAATGGTGAAGGTTTCAATGGCCGACTTGGAGGCCGCGTAGTCCACCGCCATGCCGGGCGCACCGGTTTTCACAAACGCAGTGGACAAATTGACAATGCTGCCGCCCGCGCCGCCGTGGCGCGTCGACATGCGCTTGAGGGCCGCTTGCGCGCACATGAAGCTGCCCATCACATTGGTGGCAAACACCCGCTGAAAACGCGCTGCATCCATGCCCTCGACCCGCGCATAAGGTGCCACGATGCCCGCGTTGTTGACCAAGGCATAAAGGGGTGGGCATTCGCGGTCGACAAAAGCAAACAAGGCTTGCACTTGGTCGGCTTGCGATACATCGGCGGCCATGCACCATGCTTGACCACCCGCAGCCTGGATGTCTTTCACCACGGCCTGGGCGGTGGCTTGGTTGCTGGCGTAGTTGATGCAAATGGCATGGCCTTGCTGGGCCAATAACCGAGCAGTGGCCGCGCCAATGCCGCGACCGCCGCCAGTGATGAGAATGGTTTTTTGCATGTGGCGGGTTGCCTGTTGGGGGTTCAAGGTAAAAAGCAAGTGGGATGTGTGGTCGATTCAGGTGGCCGGTCCAGCGACGGTGACGCCGCGCACACCGTTGCGCTCGATGATTTGCGCCACCAACCCAGAGGACTTGGCCTGCTCCACAAATTGGCGCAAATACGCTGCGGCTGCACTGCCCCCTTTGGGCACGCCGATGGCTTGGCCAATGGCAGTGAAGCGCCCGTCCAAGATGCGCGAACCGGGCAGCTTGGCCTGCTCTTGAACCAAACGCGGGCGCAGGCCCGATAAGGCTTCCATGCCTTGGGCCACAAACTGCTCAAACGAAGCATCCATGCTGGCCAATTGCACCAGTTGTGCGTGTTTGAGGCTGCGACTGAGGTACAGGTCGTAAGCGCTTTTGTGCATGACGGCAATGCGCACACCAGCACGGTCAACGTCCTCAATGCACTGCAGGGGTGAATTGGCAGGCACCAAATAAGTGGCCTCGATCTCCAGGTACGGCGCCGAAAAATCTATCACGTTTTGCCGCGCAGGCTCGACCGCCAGCAAGGCCATGTTCCACACGCCGCTTTGCGCGGCGTCGGCCATTTCACCCGGCGTGGCATATGGGAAGAACTCAATGGGCACGCCGATTTGACGCGCCACTTCACGGGCCAAATCGGGCGCAATGCCCTTGGGTTCTTGTTGCGGGTCTTTCATGCTGACCAACAAAAAGTTGGCCAGATTCAAACCAACTTTCAGGGTGCCTTGGGGAGCGAGTTCTGCGCGAACGCTGTCGAGCGTTGGGGTCATGGTGGGTTCTTTCTGTGAACAATGATGAAAATAAAAAAACTTCAGCGCCGCACCGACGGCCCCTCCAGGGGCATGCCGTTGGCGCGCACTTTCAGATACAGCTCCAGGCTGCGCAAAATGGCGCTGCCAGGCTCGGGCATCGCGGACTGTACGCCAGAGTAACAAGCCCGAAGGCGACGGTCCATGCCGCCGGCTTGTTGCCATGACACGCGATAAATGGGAAAGCCCGTTGGGTGGCCGGGGCTGATGGTGTCGCCGCGCATTTGCGCACCCACGCGCTGATCGTGGCAGTGCGCACACGAGAGGTTCATGCGACCTTGCCGGGTTTGGTATTGATTGGCGCCCGCCTGCCACTGCGCTTGCCAAGCCGCTTGCTGCGCAGGAAGCGCTTGCACGGCGATGGGCTCACCACGGGCCGCATGGTGCAAGGCCGCACTCAAGGCCAACACGCTTTCATCGGGCCGGGCGCTGGAAGCACCTTGGCGTTGGCGGCACAGGCCAATTTGGTCATCGAGGTTGCGCAGGGTCTGCCCATCGGGGCTCAACTTGGGGTGTTGCGCCACGGCTTTGCGCATCTCCTGCACTGGCCCATGGCAGGACTGGCAACTCGGGCCGCTGCTGGTTTGACCCCATGCCGCCAAGCCGCGCTCTATCCACAGGCTCATGGGGTTGGCCATGTCGTCATCGTTCATTTGGCGCAGGCTGGGCGACAAAAAAGCCAAGCCACTTTGACGCGCGCCAGGGGTTGCGTTTACATGAACCATCGGTTCAGTCACACGGGGCGCAGCCGCAGGGGGCGAAGCCGATGCCGCTGGCATGGGTGAAATGGCCGTGCGCTGTTGCAAAGCCAGCACCACAGCGTCAATTTGCTCAGCGCTGAGCACCGCTTGGGCAGGCGCAGGTTGGCGCAGGCCGCTCACCGTGCCAAACACCGGCATCAAGGTGTCGGGCCGCAAATGGCGTGCATCGACCAACCATTGCCGCAACTGAGCTGCGCTGTAGCGCTGCGCCACCCCGTCCAGGGCTGGTGCAAAGGTGCTGGTGGAGGCTGGTGTCGCCTGCCATGCATGGCAAGCCCCGCAGTTGCCCAGGCTGCGCTCGGTGATGATGCGCCAGCCCAGTTCGGCACTGGCTTGAGCACCGATGGCCACGCCCAACCACAACATCCAACCAGCGCCAAGGCGCAGGGCTTGCATCCAAGGCTGGGTCACGCTGCCCTCTGGGTCTCGGCCAAATCGTTCCAAACCTCTTGCCGCGTCAACTGGCCATTGACCACTTCAAAGCGGTCGATGAAACGGATGCCTTCAAAGGAAGTGCCGTCATTCCAAACGCCAAACAATGTGCCGCTGCAATACACCACGGTGGTGTCACCTTGCCAACATTCATCAAATCGGTCGTAGTGCTTACCCACCGAGCGGTAGCGCGGCTTGGCCCATTCCATCAACTGCTCCAAGCGGTGCATCACCGCATCGCCTGGAAAAACCATTTCAAAGCCCGGTGCCAAAAAACTTTGTGCCTGCGCCAAGTTGCGCGCCGCCATCGTTTCCAAAAAGCTTTTGACGCGGGCACTCGCGTCAGGCACCACGGCAGCGCCAGCGGCATAGACTTTGCCATCGCGCCGATAGGTGCTGGCTTCGTTGATGAAAACAGTGGTGCCCGCATCGCTGGCTGACACCACCGAGCGGGCGGTGTCGGCCAAGCGTTGCACCAAACGGTGCTGGGCTTCCACTGGGTAGCCAGGCAACAGCGTGACAGTGATCACAGGCATTCGAAAACTCCCTGAAAAATGAGATCAGTAGCCCAACGGGCTGACACCCACCAGCCAGGCGTGTGCTTTGAACAAAAACAGCGCATACAAGACCACGCCACCCATCACCGCCACCATCGTGGCGCGCAAGTTCACCACCACCGGGGCGAGGTTGGCAGCACGGTCACGCGCGCGCGCGGCGCGAAAGCACAGCACCGCCCAGAGTAAAAACGAGCCAAACAAAATCACGTCTTCCAGGTTGCCGTTGGCCAGCAAATGGGCCAGCGCCCAGACTTTGACACTGAGCACCATGGGGTGGCCCATGCGGGCTTTGATGTGATTGCCCGGCACAAAGGCGGCCACCATCAACACCGAGGCGATCAGCATGAACAAAGCGGCCACATGGCGTGTGGCCACCGGCGGAACCCACAGCACCAAGGGTGTGGTGCGGGCCAAGTCATAGCCCCAACACAACAGCCCAAACCCCAACAGCGACGCCAAGGTGTAAACGCCTTTGAAGGTTGACTCGCCAAGGCGCTCTTTTTGCTGGCTGCGCCAAGCTGGGGCAAACACGCGCAACGAGTGCGTGCCCAAAAACAAAACCAATCCCAGCAGCATCCACTTCATGGTGTTTCTCCCGCCCCGACCCCCGGAGCACCATGGCCC
>CANJUS010000178.1:0-4659 GCA_947477505.1 Comamonadaceae bacterium
ACGATGTGTACTGGAAAAGCGAGCGCCTGAAAGCCGCCGACTGAGGCTGCTGCGCGCGGGGCTCAGCGCGGGGCCAGTATGGCCATCGTGATGCGCGAGACACAGGTCAACTCGCCCGCCTCGTTGTGCATGTCAATGTGCCACACCTGGGTGCTGCGCCCAATGTGCACCGCCCGGGTAATGCCACTCACCCAACCCGACTTGACGCCTTTGATGTGGTTGGCATTGATGTCCAAACCGACGGCACGGTCCTGTGGCGGGCAAGCGTAATAAGCCCCGCACGAGCCCAGCGTTTCGGCCAGCACCACACTGACCCCGCCATGCAACAGGCCATAGGGTTGGCGCGTGCGCTCGTCCACCGGGATGCGAGCGACGATGAAGTCGTCTCCCACCTCCACAAACTCCATGCCCAGCAGTTCGGGGGCGGTGCGGCGATGGGACTCGGTGAGGATGTCCACCGAGATGGGTTTTTTCCAAATGCGCATACAAGGTTCCGTGAAAAGTAAAGGCCCGCCGGGCAAAGCGTCGCCCACCCAAGACCATTGACACAGATGTTAGCCGCCCCTGCGTCGACACCGATTGCCATGCGTGGGCACAGGCTGATAACCTTGGGGACATGAACAACGCCGCCCCTTACCTGCCCCAAATTCGGCTCTACCAAAACTGGTTGTCACGCACCCACGGCCTGGACTATGCCAACTACGAGGCCTTGTGGCTGTGGTCGGTCACGGAGCTCGATGCCTTTTGGCAAAGCATGTGGGACTACCTCGATGTGCGCTCACCCACACCGCACAGCGCGGTGCTGGCCAAGAACACCATGCCCGGCGCACAGTGGTTCCCTGGTGCACAAGTGAACTACGCGCGACAGGTGTTTCGCCATGTTGGGCCCGCACACGCCGCGGGCATGCCCGCCATCATTGCCAACAACGAGCGCGGTCAACGCGCGGAGCTGTCTTGGCCCGAGCTGCAACGCCAATCCGCCGCACTGGCCCTGCACCTGCAAGCGCACGGTGTGGTGCCCGGCGACCGGGTGGCCGCCTATTTGCCCAACATCGCCCAAACCATGGTGGCGTTTTTGGCCGTCGCCTCTGTCGGTGGGGTGTGGAGCGTGTGCGCCCCCGACATGGGCACCAACGCCGTGCTCGACCGCTTTGCCCAAATCACCCCCAAGGTGTTGATCGGCTGCGACGGCGTCACCTACGGCGGCAAAGACCACCTGCGCATCGACGTGCTGGCGCAACTGCGCGACGCCTTGCCCAGCGTCACCCACACCATCGTTTGCCCCGTGTTGGGCAGCGCAGCGCCCCTGCCGGGGGCCGCCGATTGGGCCAGCATCGTGGCGCGCAACGACGACGCCGTGGCCACCTTTGAGCCCCTGTGGTTGGCGTTTGACCACCCCTTGTGGATCGTTTATTCCAGCGGCACCACCGGCATGCCCAAGCCCTTGGTGCACGACCACGGCGGCACCTTGCTCAATGGCATGGCGCACAAAACCATCATGTACGACGTGGGCTGCAGCTACGAGGCCAACTCGTGGGGCGAGCGCTTCATGTGGTACAGCTCGACCGGCTGGGTGATGTGGAACGCCCAGCTCAGCGGCTTGCTCAGCGGCACCACTTGCGTCATCTATGACGGCAACCCCGGTGGCGCCAAAGACAAGCCCGACTGGGGCGTGCTGTGGCGCTACGCGGCGCAAGAAGGGGTCACCTTTTTTGGTGCCGGTGCGGCGTATTTCAGCAATTGCATGAAGGCCGAATTGAACCTGAGCGAACACAAGGGCTTGCACCGCGTGCGCGCTTTGGGCACGACTGGATCGCCCTTGTCAGCCGAGGTGCAAAACTGGGGCACCGCGCAGTTTCACCGCGTCTACACCAACGCTGGCCTGCCTGCCAACGACGTCTGGTGGTGCAACATCTCAGGCGGTACCGACGCCGGCGCATTTGTGGGTGCCAACCGCGAACTGCCCATGGCGCCCGGCGAGATGCAATGCCGCTTGCTTGGTGTGAGCGTGCAAGCCTGGAACGAAGATGGCCAACCCGTCATCGACCAAGTCGGTGAGCTGGTGGTCACCCAACCCGTGCCCGCCATGCCACCGTTTTTTTGGGGCGACACCGACCACCAGCGTTATTTGGGCAGCTACTTTGAACACTACCCCAAAGGCCTGGGCCGCAAACCCGGTGGGGGTGACGCACCAGCCAGCGCAGGCGCCGTGTGGCGGCATGGCGACTGGATCAAGATCACCCCCGAGGGGCGCTGCATCATTTATGGCCGCAGCGACGCCACCATCAACCGCCATGGTTTGCGCATGGGCACCAGCGAGTTGTACCGCGCTGTGGAGGCCTTGCCCGAAGTGCTCGACGCTTTGGTGGTGGACTTGGAGTACTTGGGCCGCGACAGCTACATGCCCTTGTTTGTGGTGCTGCGCCCAGGCACGATGCTGGACACTCCCTTGCGCCAGCGTTTGCAAGCGGCCATCCGCACCGCACTGAGCCCACGCTTTGTGCCCGACGACATCTTCCAAGTGGCCGAAGTGCCACGCACCCTGTCGGGCAAAAAGCAAGAGTTGCCGATCAAAAAACTGTTGCTCGGCCAAACCATTGACAAGGTGCTCAACCGCGACGCCATGGCCAACCCGGCTTGTTTGGACTGGTACATCGCCTTTGCCCAGCAGCGACTGCAAGCCAGTCAGTGAGGGGCGCGGTGGCGGCGCAGCAACAAGGCGTTGAGCATCACGCTCAGTGAACTCATCGACATGGCCATGCCCGCCAGCACGGGCGTGAGCCAACCACTGGCCGCCAGCGGAATGCCCGCCGCATTGAACACAAAAGCCCAAAACAGGTTTTGCCGGATTTTTTGCACTGTCAAGCGGCACACATCCAGCGCCTGCCCCACCAAACGCAGCTCGCCACGCATGAGCGTCAGCCCGGCCGCGTGCATGGCCACATCGGTGCCGGTATCGGCTTGCGCCATGGCCATGCCCAAATCTGCGGCCACCAGCGCGGGCGCATCGTTGATGCCGTCACCCACAAAGGCCACCACATGGCCTTGGCCATGCCAGTCGCGCACCGCCTGCGCTTTGTCGCCGGGCAGCATGCCCGCTTGCACCTCTTGCGGCGCAAAGCCCAGCTGGGCGGCCACCGCCTGCGCCGTCACCGGGCTGTCGCCCGAGAGCATGCGCAGCTGCAAACCGCGCGCGCGCAAAGCGTCCAAATCAGCCCTGGCACCCACTTTGATGGCGTCACCAAAGGCCAACAAGGCCAAAGCCACGGGGGCGGCTCCGCCTTCAGGCCACAGCAGCGACACGCTGTGGCCTTGCCGCTGGTGCGCCTCCACCTGGGCCTGCCAGGGCGACACATCCACGCCTTGCGACGCGCCCCAACGCACACTGCCCAAACACCAGCGCTGGCCATTCACCACACCAGCCAAGCCCATGCCCGGCACAGCAGCGACTTGCTCGGCCTGGGCAAACACCATGCTTTGTTGCGCGGCCGCTTGCAGCACCGCGCGCGCCAACGGGTGTTCGCTGGCCGCTTGCAATGACGCAGCGATCGACAAGGCCCGTGTCTGCGCCTGGTTTGGGTTTTGGCTTTCGCCTTGGTTCTCAGCCCCGGCTTCGCTTTCAGCACCTGTCGGTGACACCACCAAAGCCTGCAAGGTCGGTTTGCCTTGGGTCAGCGTACCGGTTTTGTCAAACACCACCATGTCGATGTGTTGCGCGGTCTCCAGGGTTTGCGGATCGCGGATCAAAATGCCGCGCTGCGCGGCCATGCCGGTGCCCGCCACGATGGCCATGGGCGTGGCCAAACCCAGGGCACAGGGGCAGGCAATCACCAGCACCGCCACTGCATGAATCAAAGCCACATCGCCCGGCGCACCCCACCACCACCAGGCCAAGCCCGTTACCACCGCAATGGCCAACACCGTGGGCACAAACACCGCCGCCACTTGGTCCACCAAACGCTGAATGGGCGCTTTGTGGGCTTGCGCCTCCTCGACCATGCGGATGATGTGGGCCAACACCGAGTCCGCGCCCGACGCCGCCACCCGCATCACCAAACGCCCATTGCCGTTGATGCTGCCACCCGTCACCCGGTCTTGCGGCCCCTTGCTCACAGGCAAGGGCTCGCCCGTGAGCAGCGACTCGTCGGCCTGCGAATGCCCCTCGAGCACCACCCCATCTGCGGGGATGCGCTCGCCGGGCAGCACCGACAAATGGTCGCCCACCAGCACATCGGCCAGGTCAATGTCTTGCTCGCCGTCTGGCCCCAACCAATGCGCGTGCAGCGGTCGCAGGGCTTGCAAGGCGCGAATCGCTTCGGTGGTGCTGCGCTTGACCCGCGCCTCCATCCACTTGCCCAGCAGCACCAGGGTGATGACCACGGCTGCACTTTCAAAATACACATGCGGCTCGTGGCCCGCCGGTGCCGCCCACCACAGCCCCACCGACAAGGCCCAGCCCGCCGTGGTGCCCAGGGCCACCAGCAAGTCCATGTTGCCGCTGCCCGCCTTGATGGCGTACCAAGCCGCCCGGTAAAAGCGCGCACCCAGCACAAACTGCACCGGTGTGGCCAAGGCAAACTGCCAGGCCACGGGCAGCATCGCGTGCTGGCCCCACAAACCCGCCACCATCGGCCACACCAAGGGCAGGCTCAGGGCCGC
>CANJUS010000179.1:0-4615 GCA_947477505.1 Comamonadaceae bacterium
GCATCGACACCGCGTCGTTGGCCACCACCGATGGGTACCGCTTGGTGATGCCCTCCAAGGCCAGCAAGGGCACAGGGGCTGCAACTGAGATAGGCAAAGTGGGGCTGGGCATGGTGCGCGGGAACAATGTGGTGGGTGAATATACCGCCTTGTCGTTCCCATTGGCACTCGCGCGACCATGCGACACTTTGCATCCCCATTGACCACTTGCCCCAAGATGTCGAGCCTGCTCATCCACCAAGCCCAATGCATTGCCACCCAAGATGATGCAAGCACCGAATGGCGCAATGCGTCCATTTGGGTGCGCGATGGCCGTATTGAAGCCATCTTGAATGCCGCCGATGTCCCCCCCACTTGGATCCACAGCGCAGACGAAGTGATCGACGCGCGCCGCCATGTGGTGGTGCCGGGCTTGATCAACACCCCTCACCACATGGTGCAAAGCCTGACCCGGGCCGTGCCGGCCGTTCAAAACGCCGAGCTGTTTGCGTGGCTTCAAGGCCTGTACCCGATGTGGGCCGGCCTCACCCCCGAAATGGTGCGCGTGTCAACCCAAGTGGCCATGGCCGAGTTGCTGCTCAGCGGCTGCACCACCAGCAGCGACCACCTCTACATCTACCCCAACGGTGTGCGCTTGGACGACAGCATCGAGGCCGCGCACAGCATGGGCATGCGTTTCACCGCCACGCGCGGCAGCATGAGCGTGGGCCAAAGCCGGGGCGGCTTGCCACCCGACAGCGTGGTGGAAGAGGAAGGTTTTATCCTGCAAGAAACCCAGCGCTTGATTGAGGCGCACCATGACGCCCGCTTTGGCGCCATGACCCATGTGGCCGTGGCCCCTTGTTCACCCTTCAGCGTGAGCCAAAGCCTGATGCGCGCATCTGCCGAGTTGGCACGCGCCTACAAAGTGCGACTGCACACGCACTTGGCAGAGAACGACCACGACATAGCCTACACCCGTGAAAAATTCAACTGCACCCCAGCGCAGTATGCGCAAGACCTGGGCTGGGTGGGCGAAGATGTGTGGCACGCCCATTGTGTGAAGCTCGACGAAGCGGGCACTGATCTGTTTGCCAAAACGCGCACCGGCATTGCCCACTGCCCATGCAGCAATATGCGCTTGGCCAGCGGCATCTTGCCCCTGCGCAAAATGCTCGATGCCGGCGTGCCCGTCGGCCTGGGGGTGGATGGCAGCGCCAGCAACGATGCAGGCCACCTGCTCAACGAAGCACGCCAAGCCATGTTGTTGGCGCGGGTGGGACGGGCCATGGACGCACCGCGCCATGACCCAGGTCGCACGGTTTTCGGATGCGACGCAGGCCCAGCCGAGATGACCCCGCGCGACGCCCTGCGTTTGGCCACGCGCGGGGGTGCACAGGTGCTGGGCCGAGCCCATGAAATTGGTCAAATCACCTCCGGCTATTGCGCCGACATCGCCATGTTTCGCACCGACACCCTGGGCATGGCAGGTGCAGCCGTGCACGACCCTGTGGGTGCTTTATTGCTGTGCGCCAGTGACAACGCCGACTACACCATCGTCAATGGCCGCGTGGTGGTACGGCAAGGTCAACTTGCCACGGTGGACATGGGGCCGCTGATTGAAAGGCACAACCAACTGGCCCAAACCTTGGCCGCTGGTTCCCACTGATTAGCTCAGCCCTTTGGGCATGGCTTTGCACCGGTCCAAGGGTAACCCCCAGTGCCTCTAAGCCGATGGGCTGAGATGATGAACGCTTACCATTTTCAGGAGTGATGTCATCATGATGCGCCGAATTTTTTCTCGTTCAATGATTGCCCTGGGCTTGGGCCTGGCATGTGCCCATGTGGCTGTGGCCCAAAATTACCCCACGCGCCCCATCACCATGGTCGTTCCCTGGGGAGCCGGTGGCGGCACAGATGCCACGGCTCGGATCGTTGCCGCCCTGATGGAAAAAGAATTGGGGCAACCCGTCAACGTGGTCAACCGCACAGGGGGTAACGGTGTGGTCGGTCATTCGGCCATTGCATCTGCCCCAGCCGATGGCTACACCCTGGGCATGATCACCGTCGAAATATCCATGATGCACTGGGCGGGTTTGACCGAACTCAGCCCAAGCAACTACACACCGTTGGCTTTGATGAACATCGACCCTGCGGCCGTCACTGTCCGTGCCGACGCCCCTTACAAAACCGTCAACGATTTACTGGCTGCCATCAAGGCCAACCCGGGTAAATTCAAAGCCTCTGGCACGGGCCAGGGTGGCATTTGGCATTTGGCTTTGGCGGGCATGCTGAAAGACCAAAAAATGGACGTCAGTGCGGCCCCCTGGGTGCCCTCCAACGGTGCGGCCCCTGCCATGAACGATCTGGCTGCTGGCGGCATTGAGTTTGTCACTTGCTCTTTGCCAGAATCACGGGCCTTGATCGACGCTGGCAAAGCTCGGCCATTGACCATCATGTCAAACCAGCCATCTGGGCTATTTCCCAACGTACCCACTTTGAAAGCCGCCACTGGCAGCAATTGGGCCATTGGTGCATGGCGCGGAATAGCAGGCCCCAAAGGCATGCCTGCGGACATCCAAGCCAAAATCGGTGCAGTGCTCAAGAAAATTTATGACAGCCCCGATTACCAAGGCTTCATGCAGCAACGCGGTTTTGGGGTGGTGTACGCCGACGCCAAAGGGTTCGAGCAATTCATGGCCAAAGGTGACGCCGACATGGGAACGGTCATGAAGTCGTTGGGCTTGGCCAAGTAAGCGACCATGAAGTTCAATGATGTTTTCAGTGGGATGGTGCTGATGGCACTGTCCCTGCTGATCTTGTTGACCGTCAAGGACTACCCCGACATTCCCGGCCAAAACATCGGGCCAGGTGCTTTTCCGGGATTGCTGGCTGCCTTGCTGGCTTTGTGTTCGGCGCTGCTGATTTTGAAAGGCATCCGCACACAACGGCATGACCGTTGGCTGGTTTGGGGCAACTGGGTGAAGTCGTGGGCCCATTTGCGAAACTTTTTGATCACCATCGCATGCATTGGCTTTTACATCGCTGCCAGTGAATTCCTGGGTTTTTTGATCTGCAGCACAGCAATTTTGTCGACCATGTTCACCACTTTGGGTGTGCGGTGGAAATGGATATTGCCCCTGTCCCTCATCGTGACCTTGGTTGTTCACACCATTTTCTATAAGTTATTGCGCGTCCCTTTGCCTTGGGGCATTTTGATGCCCATACAGTGGTGACCCACTAAACCACCATGACCACAGCCGTTCTGCTCCAAGCCTTTTGGTTGGTTTTTGACCCTTACGTTTTGCTGGTCATACTTTGCTCGGCCATGTTTGGCCTCTTCGTGGGCTGCATTCCAGGCCTGAGCGCGACCATGGCCACCGCCTTGTTGGTGCCCATCACCTTTTTCATGCCACCGGTGCCCGCCATTGCAGCCATCGTCACGGCCACAGCCATGGCAATTTTTTCGGGCGACATCCCGGGTGCCTTGTTGCGCATCCCTGGCACACCCGCATCTGCGGCTTATACCGACGAGGCCTATCAAATGACCCTCAAGGGTCAGGCAGAAATTGCCCTGGGGGCTGGGTTGGTGTTCTCCGCCATTGGTGGTTTGTTTGGCACCTTGGTGATGATCTTGTTTTCACCCGCCTTGGCCGAAATTGCACTCAAGTTTTCCTCCTTCGAGTATTTTTGGCTGGTCGTTTTGGGCCTGGCGGGTGCGGTGTTCATTGGCAACGCCAGTGTGCTCAAAGCCTGTATCACCTTGTTGCTGGGCTTGCTGATTGCATGCATTGGCCTGGAAAACCCCGCCGGCATGCCACGCTTTACCTTTGGCATGAAAGAGCTGATGAGCGGCGTGGAGTTGATCCCCATGATGGTGGGCATGTTTGCCGTCTCCGAGTTGCTGCGCTACATCACCAACATGGACCCCCCGCACCTGATTGCCGCCGAAAAAATCGGCAATATTTTTTCGGGCATGTGGGGCTTGTTGAAAAAATACCCCTGGCCCTTGGTTCGGGGCAGCGCTCTGGGCACGGTGATTGGCATTCAACCCGGCTCCGGCGCCGATATGGCTTCGTGGTTGAGTTACGCCATGAGCAAAAAGTTTTCCAAGGAGCCCGAAAAGTTTGGCACCGGCCATGTGGAAGGCATTGTGGAATCTGGCGCGGCCAACAACTCATCCTTGGCAGGTGCTTGGATACCAGCGATTGTGTTTGGCATCCCGGGTGACTCGATCACGGCCATCGCCATTGGTGTGTTGTATTTGAAAAACATGAACCCTGGGCCAATGATTTTCATCAACAACCCAGAGAACATTTACGCCATCTTTTTGGTTTTTATTTTGGCCAACATCATCATGGTGCCCTTGGGTTGGTTGACCGTCAAAATCGCCACCAAAATTTTGCGCGTGCAACGCAATATCTTGATGCCCATCATCTTGATTTTTTGCATCGTCGGATCTTTCTCCATCAATAATTCGGTGTGGGGCGTCACGCTGATTTTGTTTTTTGGTTTGGCGGCCTTCATCCTGGAAGAAAACGGCTTTCCTGTCGCCCCTGCCATCTTGGGGGTGGTGCTGGGCACCATGATGGAAGAGAACTTCATCACCTCCATGATCAAGTCCGACGGCGACCCC
>CANJUS010000180.1:0-4592 GCA_947477505.1 Comamonadaceae bacterium
AGCTGATGTCGAGGCCTTCGCGCTCGTCTTCTTCGCTGACGCGCAGACCCATGATCATGTCCACCAGCTTGTAGGCGATGTAAGACACCACAGCCGACCAAATGATGGTGGTGGCCACCGCTTGGAACTGGATCCACACCTGCCCGCCAATGGAGTAATCGGGGGAAGCGGCGTTGGCCACGTAATCAAAGATGCCCGTGCCGCCCAGCGAAGGCGCTGCAAACACACCGGTGAGCAAGGCCCCCACGATGCCGCCCACACCGTGCACGCCAAACACGTCCAGCGAGTCGTCGGCACCGAGCATGCGCTTCAAGCCGCTGACACCCCACAGACAGACCAAGCCAGCGATCAAGCCGATGATGATGGCGCCCATGGGGCCCACAAATCCGCAAGCAGGGGTCACCGCCACCAGGCCAGCCACCGCACCAGAGGCGGCACCCAGCATGGAGGCCTTGCCTTTGGCCAGGGCTTCACCGGCGATCCAGCTCAGCGTGGCAGCAGCGGTGGCCACCAAGGTGTTGATGAAGGCCAGGGCGGTCACGCCATTGGCTTCCAGGTTGGAGCCAGCGTTGAAGCCAAACCAGCCCACCCACAGCAAGGCCGCACCCACCATGGTCAAGGTCAGGCTGTGCGGGGCCATGGCTTCTTTGCCGTAACCGACGCGCTTGCCAATCACATAGGCACCGACCAAGCCAGCCACACCGGCGTTGATGTGCACCACGGTGCCACCAGCGAAGTCCAGCGCGCCCTTGGCCCACAACCAGCCCGCAGCAGCGGTCACGGTCTCGAGGGTTTTCTCGTCGGTGATCGCATCGGGGCCGTCCCAGTACCAGACCATGTGGGCGATGGGCAAGTAGCTGAAGGTGAACCACAGGGCGCAAAACAGCAGCACCGCAGAGAACTTGATGCGCTCGGCAAACGAGCCCACGATCAAGCAGCAGGTGATGGCCGCAAAGGTGGCTTGGAAGGCCACGAAAGACAACTCAGGGATGACCACGCCTTTGCTGAAGGTGGCGGCCACCGAGTCGGGCGTGATGGTTTTGAGGAACAGCTTGTCCAAGCCGCCGATGTACGGACTGCCCCCGCTGAACGCCAAGGTGTAGCCGTAAATCACCCACAACACATAGATCATGGATGTGACGACAAAGACCTGCATCAGCACCGACAGCATGTTTTTGCTGCGCACCAAGCCGCCATAAAACAGCGCCAGGCCGGGAATGGTCATCAGGATCACCAACAAAGTGGCCACAGTCATCCAGGCCGTGTCGCCCTTGTTGGGCACCGGCGCAGCGGCGGGGGCTGCGGCTTCAGCAGCCGGAGCGGGCGCTGCCGCTGGGGCCGCAGCGGCGGCGGGGGCCGCTGGCGCAGCGGTTTGGGCCAAGGCTGCCGACGTCACCGTCAACAGGCTCAAGCCCAGCAAAAGAGAGGCAAAGAGTTTTTTCATGATGGTTGCTTTCAATGGGTTCGGTGTGCTGTGGCTCAAAGCGCTTCTTTACCGGTTTCACCGGTACGGATGCGCACCACCTGCTCCAAGGCGTACACAAAAATTTTGCCGTCGCCGATCTTGCCGGTGCGGGCGGCGCCCTCAATGGCTTCAATGGCGCGCTCGACCAAGTCAGATGACACGGCGGCCTCGATCTTGACCTTGGGCAAAAAGTCCACAACGTATTCGGCCCCGCGGTAAAGCTCGGTGTGGCCCTTTTGGCGACCAAAGCCTTTGACCTCGGTCACGGTGATGCCTTGCACACCGATGGCCGACAAGGCCTCTCGGACCTCGTCCAACTTGAACGGTTTGATGATCGCGGTGATGATTTTCATGGTGTGTCCAATCGTTGGTGTTCTTTAGAACGTGTACTTGATGCCGAGAACGCCAGCCGACTCACCCAAAAACTTGCTGTCGATGGGGCGGGCGTAGTTGGTTTTGTCCGCGTTGGTCGTGACATAAGCGATGGATGCGGCCAAACCGTTGCCAAAGTCTTTGGTCAAGGTCAGGCTGAAATCGTTGTAAGCGGCGGCCGGAACGCTCACCACCGTCTGCGAGCCAGCGTGCGGCACCAAGGACAAACCATTGCCCAGATCAACCGTGGCGCTCACATCCAAGTAGCCGCTGCCTTTGGAGTTAAGGTAACCGAACAAGGGCGTGGTTGTGGCCGAATACTTGACGGTGAACATGCCATAGCTCAGTGCGCCATAAAACTCGGTGGTGTTGGCGTTGTCGTAAACGCCGTATTTGGTGCCACCGGTGTCTTCCAAGGTGTTGCCCAGGTATTCGTAGCGCAGCATGCCCACGTCGTAACCCAGGCCCTTGACGATTTCGCCTTTGTAGCCACCGTAGATGTCAAGCTCGCCCGCGCCTTTGATGGTGGTTGGCGTTGTCACCACACTGTTGTCGGTGATCCACTGGATGGTGGAGTGCCATGCGCCAATATAGAAGCCACTCTTGTGTGCGTAGTCAGCGCCAATTTGCACCGCCGGGTTGCGGCTGGACTGGGAAATACCACGGTAACGGTATTCGGTCACCACGCCAATGTTGTAGCTCAGGGTGGACTCTGGCTCTGGTGCTGCGGGGGCTGCTGCCGTTTGGGCCAGGGCGGCACCGCTGGTCAGGGCCAATGCAATCAAAGACAAGGTGGATTTTTTCATGGGACTTCTCCAAAGTAAGGTGTAACCCTGATTAGCAGACTTTGTGCCACCCGTTTTTTTCACCGTCTTGGTGCGGTTTCGCCTGGTTGTTGTCACATGCCTTTCATAATGATTTCTATGGGCGCACTGTTTTGGTGTTTTTTGCCGCCTTGTTTTCGGGCTTTTTGCGGGGAATCCCCACAATGATGCGCGCCATGTTCGCATGGAGACAGGCCGCCAGGCCCTTGTTTCGCACGACAGAGTCGGCTGTGGCCTTTGATTGAACCGCCATAAAAAAACCCGCCGGTCACTGCCACGGCGGGTTTTGATTTGGCGAAGCCCTGGAAACAGGGCCGGGGATCAGAAGTTGTACTTCACACCCAACACAGCGCCGCGCTCGCCCAAATACTTACCGTCAAAGGTGCTGCTGTAGTTGCTTTTTTCAGCGGAAGTGCCGTAGTAGCCCAATGAAGCGCTCAAGCCCTTGCCCAGGTCTTTGGTGACCGTCAAAGCCATGTCGTTGTAAGACGCGTTGTAGCTTGCAGCCGTCACATTTTGGCGCCCCACGTGCGGGGTGACCGTCCAGCTGGGGATGACTTCGAAGTTGGCCGAAATATCAAGGTAGCCGCTGCCTTTGGAGTCGATGTAGCCAAACAAGTCGCCCAAGCTGTAAGAGTACTTGGTGGTGACGGGGCCCATGGTGATGGCGGCATACACCTCGTTGGTGTTGGCATTGCCATAGATAGAACGGGCGGTGCCTCCGGTCATCTCCAATGTATTGCCCTGGTATTGGTAGCGCAAGAAGCCCACGTCCATGGTCACGTCTTTGGCCAGGTCAAATTTGTAGCCGCCGTAAATGTCCAACTCCAGATTGCCCGAAATGTCCGTTCCGGTTTTTGCACCAGCGCCACCGCTGTAAGAGTAGTCGGCGATCCACTTGATGGTGGAGGCCCAAGCACCGACATAAAAGCCGCTCTTGTGGGCGTAGTCGACGCCACCTTGCACAGCCGCCTCATTGCGGCTTTGGGTGATGCCACGGTAGCGGTAGTCGGTGACCACGCCAGCGTTGTAAGTCAGGGTGGTTTCGGGGGCGGCTTGGGCCAACACCGAACCAGAAACCAGGCCCAAGGCCACCAAAGACAGTAGTTTTTTGCTCATTTATTGCTCCAATACAGGGTTTTTGAGGATGAAAGAATTGGTTTTCTGGGCCACGATGGGTCTGCCCGGTGTTTGGCACCATGCAAAGACCACGGCCTCAGGGAAAACCATGATTCTTCATGGCTTTCACCAAATTGTCAAAACTAAGATTGCTTCAAAAGGGGGCCGCATGGGCTTGGCCATGGTCAACAGCCGCTGCTTGGTGGGTCTGCAAGCCCCCGCTGTGACGGTAGAAGTTCACTTGGCCAACGGGCTGCCCAGCTTCACCCTGGTGGGCCTGGCCGATACCGAGGTCAAGGAGGCGCGCGAGCGGGTTCGGTGCGCCATTCAAAATGCGGGGCTGTCGTTTCCCAGCAACAAACGCATCACCGTCAACCTGGCACCGGCCGATTTGCCCAAAGATTCAGGCCGTTTTGACCTGCCCATCGCCATGGGCATCTTGGCCGCCAGCGGGGTGGTCGACGCCGCCGCCATGGCGGGGCACGAATTTGCGGGCGAGTTGTCCTTGTCGGGCGAGTTGCGGCCGGTGCGCGGCGCCTTGGCCATGGGCATGGCCTTGGCGGCCCAAGACAGCCCCTTGCGCCTGGTGTTGCCCATGGACAACGCCATGGAGGCGGCCTGGGTGCCCAACATCCGGGTGCACGGCGCACAGCACCTGCGCGACGTGGTGCAGGCCTTTGCGCCCGACGCCGACAAAACAGATTGGCCTGTGCTCACCGCCGCCCCGCCCTCGCCTGTGACGAGCGGGGTGGACATGGCCGAGGTCAAAGGGCAGGCCGGGGCCAAGCGCGCCTTGCAAATTGCCGCCGCCG
>CANJUS010000181.1:0-4575 GCA_947477505.1 Comamonadaceae bacterium
CAGCACCTGGCCGGACATTTGGCTCACTTGCCCGACCCACAGGCAGCTGCCCAGGCCGTGGCCCAAGCGCGCAAAGCCGCTTTGCAAGATGACGCTGGCAAGGCCTTGGACCTGACCTTGCGCGCGCATGGGGCACCAGCGCGAGCGGTGCCCGAGCAAGCGATTCGATTCATGCGCAAGCCCGGGGCATCTGCCCGGCGCTGAAGCACCGACCCACGGCGGGTGACAAACCCGGTCCACTGATTAATCAAGGAGAAAGCACGATGAAAGTTATCAATACCCTCGGACTGGCACGGCGCAGTTGCTTGGCCACTTTGCTGTGTGCCTTCGGGGCATTTTCACCTTTGGTGCTGGCGCAAAACTGGCCGCAAAAACCGATTCGCGTGATCGTCAATTTCCCGCCCGGGGGCGCTGCCGATCAAATTGCCCGTGCGGTGGCCCAACCGCTGGGCGAGGCCTTGGGTCAAAGCGTGGTGGTGGAAAACCGCGCTGGTGCCAACGGCAATATTGGCGGCGAGGCGGTGGCCAAAAGCGCGGCCGATGGGCACACCTTGCTGATGAGTTCTGGGGGCATGGTCTCGATCAACCCCCATCTCTATAACAAGATGCCCTTTGACCCCATGAAGGACTTGGTGCCAGTGGCTGCGGCCGCCCGGGTGTTGGTCTTTTTGGAGGTGCGCCCGAGTTTGCAAATCAACGACTTCAAGGAATTTTTGGCCTATATCAAAGCCCATCCAGGCAAGCTCAGCTTTGGCTCGCCGGGCAATGGCAGCTCGCCGCATTTGGCCGCCGAGATGATGAAAGCACAGTCGCAAACCTTTGCCGTGCATGTGCCCTACCGCGGCGCAGCCCCGGCGATGCAAGACCTGCTGGCCGGTCAAATTGACTTCATGTTTGACCCCGGCATTGGTTTGCAACACGTGCGATCGGGCAAGCTGAAAATGCTGGCCGTGGGCAGCCCCAAGCGCTCTCCCTTGTTCCCCGATGTGCCGACCTTGGATGAGTGGGGCCTCAAGGGTTTTGATGCCGATTCCTGGTTTGGTTTTTATGCCCCAGCGGGTACCCCAGCTGATGTGGTGCAACGCTTGAACCGTGAAATCAATGCCGCTTTGGGCACCGCTGCGGTGAAAGACCGCATCCAGGCCTTGGGCGGCATTCCTGCGCCCATGAGCGCTGCCGACTTCGGGCAAAGCGCCAAGACCGACAGCGAGCGGTTTGGCCAGTTGATCAAAACCCGCAACATCCGAGGGGACTGAGTTGACAGTTGTTTCTGCGCCCCGCACCACGGTGTTTACCGTTCAGGTTGAATTTGGCGATTGCGACCCCGCGCGCATCGTGTGGTTCCCCAATTTTTTCCGCTGGATCGATGCCTCGGCACGCCACTATTTCATTTCTGCCGGGGTGCCGCCGTGGCACGAAACAGCGGCTGCCTGGGGCATCATTGGCACGCCCATCGTCAACACCGAGGCGCGGTTTGTGCAAACCAGCAGCTATGGCGACCAACTCGACATCCACACCAGCGTCACCCACTGGGGCCGAAAAAGTTTTACCTTCTCTCACCGCGTGCTGCGTGGTCAAGAGCTGATCATGGAATGCACCGAGGTGCGTTTGTTTGCGGCGGCCAAAGAGGGCAAGGTGCCGGGCATCACTGCCATGCCCATTCCCGATGAGGTGCGCCGTTTGTGTCAGGCCTGAGGCCGGCCAATGTACTGGTGCAGGGCCAACGCGACCTCTGGGCCTTTGTCTTCACTCAGGCAGTGACCTGCCTGGTGGATGAGTTGGTGCGGTTGGCGTTTGGCCCCAGGCACTTGGTCGATGAACCAATGCTGCCCCCCCCGAGTGAGGTGGTCGCGGCTGCCAAACAAAGTCAGCAGTGGCTTGTGCCACAAGGTCATGGCCAACCACGCTTGGGTGACTTGGGTGTCGCGCTCTTTTCGCACATCCCATTGGGGCCAGTTTGACAAGTGCCGCACACCCGCCAACAGGCGGCGCTGTGGATACGGTGCGCCATAGGCTTGCAGCGTGCTGCGTGCCAGCGAGGTTTGGCACGCAGCACGCATGACCCAGTTCAGGGGATAAACGGGGCTCCAGCGTGGCCAAAGTGCTGCCAAGGCGCCAAACCTGGAGTGCCCGTTGGCGTCCAGCGGCGAGCGGGTGTTGGCCACGGCCAAGCGGTCAAAGCGGTTTGGGTGCATCAAGGCCAAGCGAAACCCCAACAAGCCCCCCAGGCCTTGGCCATACAAGGTGATGTGTTGCAGCTCAAGCTGCTCGACCCATCCGGACAGGCTGCTCAGTTGTGCCGACAGGCCAAAACCGCTGGGGTGGGATGGTTTGTCCGATCGGCCACAGCCCAGCAGGTCGGGCACCAAA
This sequence comes from Comamonadaceae bacterium, assembly GCA_947477505.1. Lineage (GTDB taxonomy): Bacteria > Pseudomonadota > Gammaproteobacteria > Burkholderiales > Burkholderiaceae_C > Limnohabitans. Next base: position 2,371 of record CANJUS010000181.1, read on the forward strand.
ACACGGTGACCAGACTGCACCAACCAGGGCAGCATGGTGCGAAAAACATAGCCCCAGGTGGGCACGCTGTGCAGCAAGACGATGGGCGCTGCGTGGGCGGGACCCTCGTCGATGTATGCCAGTGAAGCCCCGTGCACGTTGCAGCGGTGCACCGGGTAGTCGTAGCCGTGCAAATCGCCGAAATCAGGGTTGGCGGTCAACCCATCAGGCCCGGTCTCGGTGGAGTTTTGCGCCGCCATCAAGGTTGCGAAATGGCGCGCCATTGGTCTTGGTTTTGGTCCAACCACTGGTGGGCCAAAGTGTCGTCGACTTGACGCGGGTGAAAGCCCACCTGAAAGTAACCGCGCCAATGGCTGAGACCAAAGCGCAACAGACCTTGGTCGGCGAGCAACCAGCGCTTGGCACTGCGCCAAGTGGCCCATTTGAAGAGTTGACCATCGCGCCACAAATGTTGGGTCGTTTGGCGCAGCAAATCAAGGGTGAAATACGCGCTGGCCACGCGCATCCAGCGTTTGCGCCACAAGTCGTTGCCTTGCATGGCCAGGTACAGGTCAAAAGCGGTGCAGCGGTGCTCGATTTCTTCACTGGCGTGCCACAGCCACAACTGGCGCATGCGCTGCGGGGCTTGGGCCAACACCTTGGGGTGCTGCAGCAACCAGGCGGCCAAGATGGCGGTCAAGTGCTCAATGGCAGCGGTCACTGCCACTTTGTGGCGTGGGTCCTTGAGGGCATCCATGCGCCCAAAGCGTTTGGCCAAGCGCGGGGCCCAGTGGTTGCTGTAACCCAAGCCAGCCAAGTGCTGGTTGTACAAGTCGTGCAACCGGCGGTGGGTGGCCTCTTGGCCGACAAAACCTTGGATTTGGGGCCCCCAGTGGGCTTGCTGATCCGGGGTCAGGTGGGTCAAGCCAACGCGCAGCGAATCCATGAAAAACTGCTCGCCCACAGGAAAACTCATCGACAAGGCATCGAGCAAAGCGCTCAAAAACGCGTCGTCACCGTTCCAATGTCGATCCATGGGGGGCTTCATGTCGATCAACAGTTGTCGGACGGTCAGGTGGTTCATGTGTGTCAATGGGGCGATGCGGGTGTCATTTTGCCCTTGCCAAGGGCCAGTGCCCCGACAGGGGTGGCTTTGTTTTGGCGGCATCGCCATAAAAACAGATATTTGCGAACCTATGTATTAGCAATTGGGGGTGACCCTCATCGACCGTGTTGGCTGGCCATTGTTTTTATCAAACCCAGCATTCATTAACGCGCCTAAGTTATTGTAAACATTGGATTTCATTTCCCTTTTAAACCACAAATGAGAAATCCGGACCGGGCCTGGCGGACGAATTCTGACTACAATCTCGCCCCAAGGAGCGCATATGTCTAACCCATCAGATTCTCTTGAAAGCGTTGTCATTGGTGACGGCGTTGTCGTCAAAGGGACCTTCGTTGTCCCATCCAAAGCCATTGTCAATGGTGTCATTGAGGGCGACTTGACCGCAGAAGAGGTGTTGATCGGGCCAACTGGCAAGATTTCCGGACGCATTTCCGCCAAGGTGATCGATGTGCGCGGCGAGTTGCACAACACCATCATCAGCGAGAAAAGCCTGATCGTGCGTTCCACCGGCCGCATTGCGGGCAAGGTTCACTACGTCGAAATCGAGATCGAGAAGGGCGGCGAAATCGAGGGCAGCCTCAATCAAGGCCCCGAATCTTCCATGAGCGCACCCCGCATCCCGCCGGTGTTGCCAGACGCCAATCAATATTGAATCCCGGCTGACCGACTGTGCTCAAGCGAAGTCTCACGCTCACGTTGGGCCTGCCCGCTGCGTTGCGGTCGGCTTGGACGCGCCAGTACATGGATGCGCGCATCATCTTGGAGCAAAACGCAGACCTGCGTTACCTCACCATCAGTGCCAAGGTCCAGCGGCTGTTGGTTCGCTCGTGCATCGTGTTGCTGGGCGTTGTCAGCAGTTTGATTTTGTTTCTGACCCTCACCAGCATCACCTTGTTTATCAGCCGTGCCAAGCTTGAGAGATCGCATGAGCAGGTGTACCGCGCTTTGCTCAGCAGTGCGGCCGAGGGTGAAAACGGCGAATCTATCGACCTCGACGAGGCGCAGATGGTGGCCTTGGCGCAAACCATCCGCGACCGGGACATGAGCATCCGCCGTTTTGTTGATACCTCCATGGTGGCGGTGGCGCAAGAAAATGAAAG
>CANJUS010000182.1:0-4541 GCA_947477505.1 Comamonadaceae bacterium
AAAACGTCTCCATCAACGAGCCCTATTTTTCTGGGCACTTTCCCCATCGCCCCGTGATGCCAGGCGTTTTGATGCTCGAAGCATTGGCGCAAGCCGCCGCCTTGTTGGCCTTTGACATGCTCGGGACCACACCCGACGATAAAACGGTTTATTACTTTGCGGGCATCGATGGTGCCCGTTTCAAACGGCCCGTAGAGCCGGGAGATCAATTGATCTTGGAAGTTGAGCTCGACCGGATGAAGGCTGGCATTTTCAAATTCAAAGCTTGCGCCAAAGTGGGGGAAGAAATAGCCACTGAAGCGAGTTTGATGTGCACCATGCGCACCATTGCTTGAAGTGAGCCCTGCAACGTGTCGCCCCAGCCCTTGATTCACCCCACCGCATTGATTGACCCGCGGGCCGAGTTGGACAGTTCGGTCCAGGTCGGTCCGTATTCGGTGATTGGCCCTCATGTTCGCATCGGGGCAGGGACCACCGTGGCGGCCCACTGCGTGATCGAAGGCCATACCACCTTGGGGCGCGATAACCGGGTGTTTCAGTTCAACTCATTGGGCGCAGTGCCGCAAGATAAAAAATACAAGGGCGAACCCTGCGAATTGGTCATCGGCAACGGCAACACCATCCGCGAGTTTTGTACCTTCAACATGGGGTCGCCGGGTGGTGGGGGTGTGACCCGCTTGGGCAACGACAACTGGATCATGGCCTATGTGCACCTGGCCCATGATTGCCAAGTTGGGGATCAAACCATTTTCGCCAACAACACCCAACTGGCCGGCCATGTGGTGGTGGGCGACTGGGTGATTTTGGGGGGCTTCACCGTGGTGCATCAATTTGTGCGCTTGGGTGCCCACAGTTTCACGGCCATGAACTCCTTGTTGTTTGCAGACCTTCCGCCGTTTGTCATGTGTCAGGGTCAACCCGCACAAGCCCGTTCCATGAATTTCGAAGGTTTGCGTCGGCGTGGTTTTGGCACCGAGCGCATCGCCGCTGTCAAAGCCATGCACAAGGCGCTGTACCGCAACGACTTGACCCTGGAGCAGGCCATCCAATCCATTGAGGGGCTGGGCAACGCCGACTGTCAGGACGATGTGGACCTGATGGTGAACTTCTTGCGCCAAGTCTCGCCCCAGCGCGGCATCGTGCGCTGAGTCGCGCGCCAGGTTTCGCCACCCGCATCCATGAACCAAACCAACCCCACCATTGCCATGGTTGCGGGTGAGGCCTCGGGCGATATGCTCGCAGGCCTGTTGCTTCAAGGCCTGCACCGGCGCTGGCCCCAGGCACCTGCGCATGGCATTGGGGGGCCACGCATGGTTGAACAAGGTTTTGAAGCATGGTGGCCGCATGAAAGACTTGCTGTGCGAGGGTATATCGAAGTGCTGCGCCACTACAGAAGCATTGTGGCGATGCGGCGACAACTTCTTAAGCGTTTGCTGGCCAGTCCCCCGGCCGTTTTTGTGGGAGTTGATGCGCCTGACTTCAACCTGGATTTGGAGCATCAACTGCTTGCGGCGGGCGTACCAACGGTGCATTTTGTTTGCCCCTCGGTGTGGGCTTGGCGAGCCCACAGGCTGGAGAAAATCCGTCAAAGTGTGCGCCACATGCTGTGTATCTTCCCCTTTGAACCGGCCTTGCTCTCGGCGCACGGCATCGACAGCACCTATGTGGGACATCCTTTTGCAGCCACCATACCGATGCAAGCTGACCGCGTGGCTGCACGCCGCTCCTTGGGCTTACCAGACCATGCAACGGTGGTGGCATTGATGCCTGGCAGTCGGGCCTCTGAAATCGATCAACTGGCCCCCATATTTCTTCGGGCGGCCCGCTGGATGAGCGAGCGCGAGCCCAACCTGCACTTTGTGCTGCCCACTTTTTCAACTTTGCGGGGGCGTTTGCAAAAATGGACAGACCGCGAAGCCGGGTTGGTCCCACTGACCATCACCGAGGCGGGGTCGCACTTGGCTTTGGCTGCATGCGATGTCAGTTTGGTGGCCAGCGGCACGGCCACCTTGGAGGCGGCATTGTTCAAGCGACCCATGGTCATTGCTTACCGCATGAACCCGCTGAGTTGGCAAATCATGCGGCGTCAAAAGTTGCAGCCATGGGTGGGGTTGCCCAATATTTTGGCCAGCGAATTTTTGGTGCCGGAATTTTTACAAGACCAAGCCACCCCTGCTGCTTTGGGGCAGGCTGCGCTGGACTGGCTGAACCAAACTCAACGGGTCGAGCATTTGCAGCAGCGGTTCATTGATATCCACCACAGTTTATTGCGCGACACAGCGAAGTTGGCCACCGATGCGATCGAAAAAAATTTGGCACGCTGAACAAGCGCCCTTGCCCTGGGATGTGCCCGGGTTGGTGGCCGGAGTGGACGAGGCCGGCCGTGGTCCCTTGGCCGGCCCGGTGGTGGCCGCAGCGGTGATTCTCGATGAGTTAAATCCCATCAAAGGATTGGCCGATTCCAAAACACTGACGGCGCGGCAACGCGAGCATTTGAACGATCAAATCCATGCCCGTGCCTTGTGTTTCAGCGTGGCGCAGGCCAGCGTGGAGGAGATCGATCGCCTCAATATTTTGCAAGCCACATTGCTGGCCATGCGTCGCGCTGTGTTGGGGTTGCGGCTCAAACCCAACAAGGTGCTGGTCGACGGCAACCGTTTGCCCACCCTGGACATCATGGCCGAGGCGGTGGTGCAAGGAGACCGCACAGTGCCAGCCATTTCTGCTGCCTCGATTCTGGCCAAGGTGGCACGCGACCGTTGGTGCCTTGAAATCGACGCCGAGTACCCCGCTTATGGTTTTGCCGCACACAAAGGTTACGGAACGGTGCAGCATTTGCAGGCGTTGCAGTTGCATGGGGCCACGCCTTGGCACCGGCGCAGCTTTTCGCCCGTGGCCAAGGTGTTGCTGAGGGATTTGGCGTGAACACGCCCGTGGTGCACACGATAGTGTCGCGTGACAATCCCGCGCTCAAGGCCTTGCGCGTCTTGGCCAAAGACAATTCGGCCTATCGAAAGCGTGGCCAGTTGTGGCTCGAAGGCGACCACCTGTGCCGCGCCGCACTGGCACGGGGGTGGGTGGTATCGCAAGCAGTGTTTGCACAGTCGAGGTGGGAGCGCCAAGGTGCGGACAGCGACTTTTCACTTCCAAGGGTGATGGTGCTGGCCGATGCACTTTTCGACGGCTTGAGCCCTTTGGCCGCAGACCAAAAAATGGGCTTCGTGGTGGACTTGCCAACTGCACCGCAGATCGATCCTTCGCTGGCCACGGTGGTGCTCGATCAGGTACAAGACGCGGGCAATGTGGGGTCTGTCCTGCGCAGTGCGGCCGCTTTCGGGTTTGCCCAGGTGGTGGCTTTGCGCGGCACGGCCGGTTTGTGGAGCCCCAAGGTGGTGCGCGCCGGCATGGGCGCGCATTTTGCACTGCGCTTGGTCGAGTCGGCATCGGTGGCAGATGCCTTGGCCTTGCGCGTTCCCCTGATTGCCACCAGCTCCCACCAAGGGGACTGGCTGCACCAGTGCGAGGGGGCGCTGAGCCTGCCTTGGCCATGCGCTTGGTTGCTGGGCCATGAAGGGCAGGGTGTGCAAGCGGCGCTGGTGGACGCAGCCCAGCGGCGCGTGCGCATCGCGCAACCCGGGGGCGAAGAGTCCCTCAATGTGGCCGCAGCGGCCGCGGTGTGTTTGCACGCCAGTGCGGCGGCGCAGGCACGCCTCAAAACCACCTGAATCAGGCAGCTCAAGCCCTTGGCGGTGTTTTTTGCACAACATGGGGCCTTGGGTCCTTTGCGGTGGGCCCGAGGCCAGCATGCCCACGACCTGCGAAAAGCCCCTCGGTTACAATGGAGCGCTTTTCGCACCCAACCGCACGCCCCCAGCTCGAACCCAAGCATCCCCCTTTCACAAGCAGCGACGCAGATCCCACCGAAACCTGTTTTCTGTGGGATTTTTTGAACGCGCTGGGGCGTCACCGAACCACGGAGAACCCAGTGCTTTTGTCTTTACAGGGGAAACATCCCGAGGCCATTTTGGCGCTTGCAGACGGCACGCTGTGGCAGGGGCAGTCGATCGGTGCCTCGGGCACCACGGTGGGCGAGGTGGTTTTCAACACCGCCATCACCGGCTATCAAGAAATCCTCACCGACCCCAGCTATTGCCAGCAACTGGTCACCCTGACCTATCCACACATTGGCAATTACGGCACCAGTGCCGAAGATGTCGAAGCGCAGCGCGTACATGCCGCCGGTTTGATCATCAAAGACCTGCCCTTGGTGGCATCTAACTTTCGCAGCCAGCAAGACTTATCGACCTATTTGATCGCGGCCGGCACGGTGGCCATTGCCGGCATTGACACCCGGCAGTTGACCCGCCATTTGCGCACGCATGGGGCACAAAACGGTTGCATTCTTGGCTTGCCTGCAGGGCAGGCCATGACCCACGAATGGCGACAAAAAGCCCTGGCCGCAGCCCAAGCGGCACCCAATATGGCGGGTTTGGATTTGGCCCAAAAGGTATCGGCCACCCAGCCCTTTGAATGGGATCAAA
>CANJUS010000183.1:0-4493 GCA_947477505.1 Comamonadaceae bacterium
ACCCGCAGGCTCACCCCTGGCAGGGGAAAGCCCACCGTCGCACCCCGGCGCTCGCTTTGCCCGCCATAACGCGCATCGGCGGCATAGGGGTTGGAGGTGAGCATGGCCGTCTCGCTCATGCCGTAGCGCTCCAAAATCGTGTGGCCGGTGCGGGTTTGCCAGTCTTTGAAGGTCTCAATCAGCAGCGGCGCAGACCCGGCAATGAACAAACGCATGCGCGCGGCCACCGCTGGTGTGAGCATGGGCTCGGCCAGCATGCGCACATACAAGGTGGGCACGCCCATGAACACGCTGGCGCGCGCCATGTCGGCAATCACCCGCTTGGGGTCGAACTTGGCATGCCACAGCATGGGGCTGCCATTGAGCAAGGCCCCGTGCAAAGCCACAAACAAACCATGCACATGAAAAATGGGCAAAGCGTGGATCAGCACATCGCCGGGCACCCAACCCCAGTAGTCTTTGAGCATGCGCGCGTTGCTCAGCAAGTTGTCATGCGTCAGCATCGCCCCCTTGCTGCGCCCGGTGGTGCCGCTGGTGTAGAGGATGGCGGCCAAATCATCGGGCCCACAGTGGGCGGGCGTGTGGCGGTCGCTGTGGTGTGCGGCGCGCTCGAGCAAGCTGCCCGTGCGGTCGTCGTTCAAGGTGAACACATGGCGCGTGCCCGCCTGAAACGCCAGCTTGCTCACCCAGCCAAAGTTTTTAGCGGTGCACACCACCACGGCAGGCTCGGCGTTGCCAATGAAGTAGGCCACCTCTGCGCTTTGGTAGGCGGTGTTGAGCGGCAAAAACACATGGCCCGCGCGCAGTGTGGCCAGGTACAGCAGCATCGCCTCGACCGACTTTTCCACCTGCACCGCCACGCGTGAGCGCGGGGGCAAATCCAAATCGGCGAGCAAATTGGCCAGCATGGCGCTGGCGCGCTCGAGGTCGCGCCAGCTGTATTGCAAACCCTCCTCGGTGTGCACCGCCGTGGCGTCCAGGTCGGCGGGAAACGCCCCGCGCAAAGCAACAAACAAATTGTGGTTCATGGTGATAGACAACAACAAAAGGGCCCAGGCCCGTTTTACAAACCGCTCAGTCTAGCTTGGCCCCAGAGGCCTTGACCACCAGCGCCCAGCGTTTGATCTCGGCTGCAATGAAAGCGCCAAACTGCGCGCCGGTCACATTGGGGTACTCGGCCCCGTTGCTGGCCCAAGCCGCCTTGACCTCGGGCGAGTTGGCAATCTTTTGGCTCCAATCCAAAAACGCCGCTTGCGCCTCGGCCGGTGTGCCCTTGGGTGCCCACATGCCGTACCAGGTGCTCACCGTGTAATCGGGCAGGCCCAACTCGGCCGCGCAAGGCACATCGGGAAAGGCGGCATTGCGCTTGGCACCGGCCACCATCAGCGCCTTGATGCGCCCGCCCTTGATGTGCGCCGCCGACGAGCCCAGCCCGTCAAACATCATGTCCACATTGCCCGCCATCAGGTCTTGCAAGGCCGGGCCTGCGCCACGGTAGGGAATGTGGGTGATAAAAGTTTTGGTCTGCAACTTGAACAACTCACCGGCCAAATGGTGCGAGGTGCCGCCCCCGGCCGAGCCGTAATTGAGCCGCCCTGGGTTATTGCGCACCTGCTCCAAAAACGCCTTGAAGTCGCCCGGCACATTTTTGGGGTTGACCACCAGCACCTGCGGCACGGTGGCCATCAGGGCCAGGGGGATGAAGTCTTTTTCCAAGTCGTAGTCGAGCTTGGGGTACATGGCCGGCGCGATCGAGTGGTGCACCGCCCCCATGAAAAACGTGTAACCGTCGGGCGGCGCTTTGGCCGCAATGCCCGCACCCAAGGTGCCCCCCGCACCGCCCCGGTTGTCAATCACCAACTGCTTGCCCGTCATCTTGGCAAACTGCGCTGCAAACGGGCGCGCAAATGCGTCGGTGCCCCCGCCTGCGGGGAAGGGCACCACCACCGTCAGCGGCTTGGCAGGCCAACCCGTTTGGGCCTGCACGCCCAGTTGCGCACTGGCCAAAACGCCAGCACTCCATTGAAGCCACTGTCGGCGATCGAGGTTTGATGTCATGCTTGTCTCCTTGGTGTTGTGGGTGTGCGCATGCCCCAGCATTGAACCCCTTGACGACCATCAAGGGGCCAATGCACTGTGCCGCTGTCACACCGGGGTCATTTTGCCTGCTCGGGCCCAGGCCCACAAAGCCGCGCCGCCCAGCACCATGGGCACGCACAACCACTGGCCCATGCTCCAGCCCAGCCACAGCAAACCCAGGTGCGCGTCGGGCTCGCGGAAATACTCCGCCACAAAGCGGAAAAACCCATACCCCAGCAAAAACACACCCGACACCGCCCCCACAGGGCGGCTCTTGCGGGCATACCACCACAGCAAGGCAAACAACAGCAAGCCTTCCATCAAAAACTGGTAGATCTGCGAGGGGTGGCGCGCCAGCGCCACACCGCTTTGCGGAAACACCATCGCCCAGGGCAAGGACGGGTCTGCCGCGCGGCCCCACAACTCGCCATTGATGAAGTTGCCCACCCGCCCTGCGGCCAAGCCGGTGGGCACACACGGCGCAATGAAGTCCGTCACCGCCAACCATGGCAACTGCCAGCGCCGGGCAAACACCGCCATCGCCGCAATCACCCCCAGCATGCCGCCGTGAAAACTCATGCCGCCTTGCCAAACAAACAACACCTCCAACGGGTGCGCGGCGTAGTAAGCGGGTTTGTAAAACAAGCAATAGCCCACGCGCCCGCCCACAATCACACCCACCACGCCGTAAAACAGCAGGTCGTCAATGCTTTGTGCGTCCCATGCCGCACCGCCCAGCCGCGGCACATCGGGGTGGGCCAAACGCGCACGCGCCAAAAACACAAACAACGCAAAAGCCGCCAGATAGGTCAGGCCGTACCAGTGCACGGCCACCGGGCCAAGTTGCAAAGCCACAGGATCGAATTGGGGGTGAATCAGCATGGGGGCTATTGTGCGTCAGCCCCATAAATAAGCAAAAACACGTATTAATGAGTACTTTTTAGACAATAAAACAACAAAAACAGCTAATTTGGGTAAATATTTTATAAATAAATGTATACCTTTGGATGAAATTTAGAATTAAGTTGATAGCATTCGCTCCCATCAAGAAGTAACTATTTAGTACTTTTCGATGAATTTATCAACCCATCAACTTCAGGAGCTTTCAAATGTCCTTTTCTTTCCATTCCAACAAAGTCGCTTTGGCCGTGGCCACACTCGCAACCGGCTTGGGCCTTCAGTTTGCCGCTGTGGCCCAAACCGCTGGCACCCTTGACATCACCGGGCAAGTCACCGCCGCCACCTGTTCACTGAGCATGACCGCGGGTGGCACCACCGCCAACGGTGGTTCACGCACCGTGTCGCTGGGCACAGTGGCCTCTACCGTAGCTGCCGCCAACACTTTGATTGGCACCAAAACCACTGTGAAGTTTGACCTGAAAGACGGCGCCAACCCTGCCAACCCTTGCGCTTTGGGCGGGGCCACCAGTACGTGGAACATTTTGCTGGGCTTGACCGCCACGCAAATCACCGGCTCTGGTGCCACATCTGCGGTGGTCAATGGCGCCGCAACAGGTGGCACCTCTGCCGCGGTGGCCTTGTTTGGTGGCAGCGATAACCTGGCCGCCACCCGTTTGAAACTGCTGCCCAGCACCGGCGTGACCAGCGGCACCGAGGTTTTCAGCACAGGCTTGGGCGTGTCCGCTGCCACTTCGCTGTACTTGGGCGCACAGTTTGTCACCACCAGCGCCAGCGCACCCACTGCAGGCCAGTACTCGGCATCCATCCCGCTGACCATTTTGTACAACTGATCAACGCAGTCACCACCCGCGCTGACCGCAAGGCATCCGCCACCCCGGTCAGCGCACCCTTCACAAACCTTGTTCTAACCCTGTTGTAAGAAGTACCCTCACATGAAACCAATCTTCAAAATCACCGCCGCCGCCACCGCTGTGGCCGCCGCCCTGGCCCTGCAACTGCCCGCCGTGGCGCAAACGGCGGGCACGGTGGATATAGGCGGGCAAGTCACCCCCTCCACCTGCGCACTTCTCATGAAAAATACTGATGACACCGATCGGCAAATTACAACCAAGTCCATACCGCTTGGCACCGTGAGATCCGTCAGTGGCGTTGACCAACCCATGGGCTCGTTTTCGGTGCTAATGGCACCGACAGCTAATAATGCGTTTTGCAATGTAAGCGGCTTGAGTTGGAACTTGATGTTGGACCTGAACAGCTCACAGATTCAGACCCTCTCCAACGGCAATACGGTGCTCAAAAACGCCATTGCTCCTGGCTTAGGCGGCACCGACGCTGGTGTTGCGCTCTCTGGTGGCGAAGATGGCAAGACCCCAAGCCGGCTGTTCCTCAAGACGGGCAGTTACACCTCGGGCACCAAAGTGTCTGTAACAAATGCACCTACCAACAACTGGATTGGACTAACGGCGACTCTTGTCGCCACTTCGGCCAGTGCA
>CANJUS010000184.1:0-4492 GCA_947477505.1 Comamonadaceae bacterium
AAAGATGTTTGGTCGTACAAGGCGACGGCTTGGCGTGTTGCACTCTGCTCGGCTTGGACCCAAGGCAACCAATCGGGTGCCCCCAATGTCTCGCGTGCATGGGGCGCATCCAAAGGCTTGAAATAATTGGCACGCTCCCAACCATTTTTGCTGCCAAAAACGGCCCCTTTGGCCGCCAACATGTCATACAACGGGGAGGTTCGCAAAGGGCGCACCGTTTGCAACTCTTGGCGCGGCCAACGCATGGCGTAATGCAAACCCAAGGTCTCTACGGTGCGCTGTGCCAATGCGCGTCGGTTGCTGGTGAACGGGGCAAAGCGGCGCACGTCAACGTCCCATAAATCCACACTCGGTTGGCCACCCACCATCCATTCGGCCATCAGACGCCCTGCCCCACCGGCATTGGCAATGCCTGCTGAATTAAAGCCAGCACAAACAAAATAATTCTTCAACTGCGGAGCCTCTCCCATGATGAAGTTGCCATCGGGCGTGAAACTCTCAGGTCCATTGAGCAGCATTTTGATCTGCGCCGTTTCCAAACAAGGTGTGCGATGGATGGCGTTTTGCATCAAAACTTCAAATTGACCCCAGTCTTCATCCAGCAATTGAAATTGAAAGGTCGATGGTATGGGGTCCACCTTCCATGGCTTGGCCTCAGGCTCAAAGCCGCCCATGACCAGTCCGCCAACCTCTTCTTTGTAGTAAATAAACCCATCAGGGTCGCGGACCACTGGCCACATGGGGTGGATGCCATCGATTTTTCCCGTCACCACGTAAAAATGTTCGGCCGAATAAAGTGGTACGTTGACCCCCGCAAGCTGCCCAAACTGTCGCGCCCATTGGCCCGCGCAATTGACCAAAACCTCGCATTGGATATCACCTTTTACCGTATGCACCCCCTGTATCTGACCATTGGCTTGTCGTACACCAGTGACCTCTGTGCCCTCAAAGATCCTCACACCCCGCTGGCGCGCCCCCTTGGCCAATGACATGGTGAGATCAGCCGGATTGGCTTTGCCATCACCTGGCAACCAAACGGCACCGCACAGGTCATCGGTGCGAATCAGTGGCGCGTATTGCGACACTTCTTGGGGCGAAATTTCGTGCACATCGACACCGAAGCTTCGAGCCAAAGCAATTTGGCGTCGCAGCATTTGCATTCGCTCAGGTGTGCTGGCCACAGAGACACTGCCACATTGCCTCCACCCTGTGGCCAATCCGGTCTCCTGCTCCAAGTTTGCATATAGCTCAATGCCGTATTTGCTCATGCGTGTCATGTTGCGACTGGCGCGCATTTGCCCGACCAAGCCAGCTGCATGCCAAGTGGTGCCACAAGTGAGTTGACCTTGCTCCAACAACACCACATCGGTCCAACCCATCAGCGACAGGTGATAGGCCACTGAGCACCCCACAATGCCCCCGCCCACAATCACCACTCGCGCATGTTGGGGGAAATGGGTTTCACTCATTTTGAAATTGGCTGAAATTGCAGGGCGAAATGGTCACCCTAAACGCAGGGATACCACACCACCGACAATGGCCAAAGTGCCCAATAAGCGGTTGCGCGTCCATGGCTCTTTGAGCAACCATGCGCCCAATACGGCAGCGAACAAAACAGAAGTCTCGCGCAAAGCGGCCACCATGGCCACTGGCGCCATGGTCATGGCCCACAGCGCAATGCCATAAGACCCCAGAGAAGCCACAGCACCACCCAGCGCCATGGGCCAACGATGGTGGACATAAGGCCAAACCTGGCCCTTGCGGTGCATAAAAACCATCAATGCGAAGGGCCATCCATCTAACGCAAACAACATGGCCACGTACTGTGCCACGTTGCCGGAAAGCCGTGCGCCCTTGGCGTCCACCACGGTGTAGATGGCAATCAACACTGCGTTGCTGAGCGCAAAAATAACCGCTTTGCGGTGATGCATCATTCCAGCACTGGCACCGAGCAACAAGACTCCGCCGCAAATCAGGCCCACACCCAGCCACCCCAAGGAAGTCAAGGCCTCACCCAACAAGGCCATGGACGAGAGCGCCACCAGCATAGGGGCTGTGCCGCGCATCAACGGATAGGTCAGCCCCAGTTCACCATGCTTGTAGGCACCGGCCAGGGCAAAGTAATAACCCACGTGAATGACCAAAGAAGCGAGGATGAAGGGCCAGGCCTGTGGCGAAGGTGGGCCCAAGTACCAACAAAAAGGGATGGCCACCACAGAGCACAGCAAGTGAATCAGTGCAGTGTCCAGCGTCTTGTCTTGACTTGACTTGACCAACGCATTCCAACTGGCATGCAACAGCGCACCCAACAGCACGGCGAGCAATACCGGCCAAGTCATGACCATGTCATTGACTCAATGCACAGCGTCGCATGTGTTGTAAAAAATGGCTCAGCGGCGGGGTTTCCCGTCCGGCTTGTTTGGCCAAATCATCCCAGCGCCGCAAGCGCACCGCAGAGGGTGCGCCAGGCTCCCCGATAAAGGCCAGGGCTTGGTCCGACGGATATACGCCCCCTTGCAAAAGCAAACTGCGCTTGGAGTCTTGTGAAAGTGTGTCGTGGTAAGCCGGTTCAATGGCACACAAATATCGCTTGGCATCGACATGTCGCTGGATGGCGTCAATTACCGCGTCGGGGAACAAAGCGCGCAAAAATGGAACCACGCGAAATTGGTGCACGTCGTCAATGCCATCAGCACTGGGGGTACCGCTGATATCGTGCAACAAATGGCCCAAATCGTGCAGCAATGCAGCGGTCACCAGCGCGTCGTCTGCGCCTTCAAGCTCTGCCAAATGCGCCGTCTGCAAGGCGTGCTCAAGCATGGTCACAGGTTCACCCGTGTACTGCTCGTGCCCACGGCGTGTATAAATATTTTCAATATCGTCTATAGAAAGTGACACGGAAATCCAATCAAATCCAAGGAATGGAATAAGTTTTGACGTTGGTAAAACTCTTTATGGCCTCTTGCACGCCCTCTTTGTAGCCCAAGCCAGAGTCTTTGATCCCACCAAAGGGGGTGAGTTCAAGCCGATAACCGGGAACCTCTCGCACATTGACCGTGCCCATGTGCAGCTCATTGACAAAGCGAACAATGTCATCCATGCGATTGGTGCACACACCGCTGGACAGACCATAGACGGTGCCATTGGCGATGCTGATCGCCTCGTCAATATCGGCAAATCGGATGATGGGCGATACCGGCCCAAAAGTTTCTTCACGCACAACAGCCATTTGGGGATGGACACGGTCGATGACCGTGGGTGAGTACAAAGCCCCGCGGCGCTGATTGCCCACCAGCAAACGAGCACCTTGAGCCACCGCATCGTTGACCCGCGATTCAAAAAGACTGGCAGCACCCTCGTCAATCACCGTGCCCATGAGGTTATTTTCGTCGCCCGGATCCCCGTAACTCCAGGCGCGCGTTTTGGCCACCACCATTTCGGTGAAAGCATCGGCCACCTTGTCGTGCACCAGCATTCGCTTGACAGCGGTGCAGCGCTGACCTGAATTTTTATAGGAGCCCTGCACAGCCAGCGTGGAGGCCTCATCTAAATCAGCATCGTCCATCACGATAAGGGGGTCATTGCCACCCAACTCCAACACAATGCGTCGGTAGCCAGCTTTGTTTGCAATGTATTTGCCTATCGCCACACCACCGGTGAACGTGATCAGGTCCACCGTGGCATGGGTCAACATTTCGTCGGCAATTTCCGCTGGATCGCCTGTCAAAACTTGCAGCATTTCTGGTGGCAAGCCAGCCTGATAAAGCAAATCTGCGAAGTAAATGGCCGAAAACGGAACCTTCTCTGAGGGCTTGAGCACCATGCGGTTGTTGGTCGCAATGCTTGGGATGACCTTGTGCGCCACCTGGTTCATGGGATGGTTAAACGGTGTGATGGCCGTGATCACGCCCAACAAAGGCGAACGCTGTGTGTAGACCCTGCGTTGCTTGCCATGGTGCGTCAGATCGCAACTGAATATCTGGCCATCATCCTTGAGCACCTCTTGCGCGCCAAAAAGCAATACATCGCTGACGCGACCGGCTTCATACAAGGCATCTTTGATGGCCAATCCAGACTCGGCACTGATCAAATGGGCGATGTCTTTCAAATGCGCCCGAGCAAGCTCTGCGGTTTTGTTCAAAATGGCAGCACGCTCAAAACGGGTAAGTTGAGGTTTGTAAGCGTGTGCCCATTCATAAGCAGAGCGAACTTCTTCTACCGTTGCCTTGGGCACTGTGCCCAAGCATTGCTCGGTATAAGGATTGAAAACCTGAACATGGCGGTCACGTCCCGCCCCCACCTTTCGCCCGCACCAGCGCATGGCGTCAAGTTGTTTGTCTTTGATGAAGCCGGCCACATCACTCATGGTTGATTCCTGTTTAGTTCATGCTGCCATGATGGGTGTCACTGGGCCCAATTGAGCGCCAAATCAAACGCATCAAAGTTGCGCCAACGCCGTTGCGCATCCAGACCGCTGATGGGTCGGTTGACT
>CANJUS010000185.1:0-4482 GCA_947477505.1 Comamonadaceae bacterium
GCTTTTACCCATTCACCCAGGATGAATATCTCACCATCGTTGAGCAGTGGCTGTCTGCGCTGGGTGTGCCGTCCGATCTGTTTGAAGCTGCCCGCCCTCAGGCCTTGGTTTGGGCGCTCGAGCGCGGCTCGCGCAGCGGGCGCGTGGCACACCAATTTGCGCGCGACTTTGCGGGCCACCATGTGGGGCGTCAACCTTCGTGAGGCAACCGCTCGTGGCCGATGCCGTTCAACCACGCCAAGGTGGTTCGGACAGGCCATTGGTTCAAGTCGCGGTGGGTGTGCTGATTGAAGGCGATGGGCGTTTTTTGCTCACGTCACGCCCGCCGGGCAAGGTGTATGAAGGCTACTGGGAGTTCCCCGGCGGCAAGCTAGAAGCCCATGAGACGGTGGAACAAGCCCTCGCACGCGAGTTGCATGAAGAGCTGGGCATTCACACGACCCAAGTGCAAAGCTGGCGCAGCACGCAAGTCGATTACCCCCATGCCTGGGTGCAACTGAACTTTTGCAAAGTGTGGGCTTGGCAAGGCGATTTGCGAATGCGTGAAGGGCAGCAATTTGCATGGCAGACCTTGCCGGTGCAAGTCACGCCCGTATTGCCCGGTACTGTGCCTGTGTTGCAGTGGCTGGCCCAAGAGCAGGGGCACATGGGGCCCACCCACCACGCTTAAGGCGAGACCAGGGCGAAGCCCTTCATTGGGGCAAGGGGGGTGGGGGCAAGTCGCCGACGATGTCGAAATCGTCGACAGGGTTGTCGTCGGGCAAGCGGTGTTGCTCGCTGGCCCAGGCACCGAAGTCATGGTTTTTGCAGGGCCCTGAGCAAAAAGGGCGATAGGGGTTGGATGCTGCGTAAACGCTCTCTCCCCCGCAGCCGGGGCACTTGACCTTGCGCGTTGTTGTCCCCATGGCGTGTGGCCTGATACCCGTTGGCGCTGGTGGTCAATGTGGGCGCGTGTGGCTCACACGCACAAAGCGACTTCGAAAGTCACATCTTGGGTGCAAGACTGCATGCGCCCGTTCTCATCGGCTTTCATCATGCGCACCCAAATCATCAAACGATTGCCGCTGATTTCAGGGATCAAGCCCAGTTCCGGGTCAAGGCGCAAGCGCATCAGTTGAAAGCGACCTTGCGGCAGGGCTTGCTGAAACTGTCCGGCTGTGGCCACCACTTTTTGCGTCATGCCGTTGTCGCGCAGCAGGCGCAACAGCAAATTGACGGCATTTTGAATCGGGCGCAGGCTTTCACCCCACTGTTTCAAATCTTTGCAGCGCGATACGCTGGTGTGTTGTTGCCACGCATGGTAGTAGGGCAAGTCAAAACCGCAGGTGCCACCAGGAATACCAGAGCGGTTGCGCAGGCTCGACAGCCACTCGTTGTCTGTCACGGCTTGCCCGATGCGGCCCGACACCGATTTGAGCAACTCCAAGTGCATGTCAAGTTCAGCAATGATTTCGTTCAGGGCCGCTTCAGACACCGACGGATTGCCCCGAAACGATAAAAATTGCTGGCGATTTTTTTCCAGGTCTTTCAGCACCTCGGTCTTGAGGTCGGCCCGCCCACCCACATCCACCAATTCAAACAAAGTGGTCAAGGCGAAGTGGTGATCAACGGCTTGTTCGCGGGTGATCAATTCGTCAAATCGATGGAACAAATGTTCAAGCCGCAAATAGGTGCGGACTCTTTCATTGAAGGGGTGCTCGTAGAGGATCACTGCGCATTAATTCCAAACGCGATGATAACCTTGTCCGAGGCGGCCAGCCGGGGCAAGGGGGCGCGTTTTTCAGGCGGCGGGCGGCGGGGACGCGCCCAACACCCCAGGTGTGGGGGCAACCAAACCCCAGAGATGTGCCAACTGAGTCACTTTGTCTTCAAATATTGAAATGCCAATATCCTCGTTGAGGATGACCCAATCGGCGGCGGCCTGCCTTTGGGCCCGGCTGGCTTGCACTTGGATGACCGCCATGACTTGCTCGCGCGTCCAGCCATTGCGGGCTTGAACCCTGGCCACTTGGGTCTCGGTGCTGCAGTCAATCACCAGGACCCCATCAACTTGGCTGCGCCAGCGCCCCGACTCGACCAATAAGGGGATGTCAAATACCAGCACCCGAGCGCCCGCATCCAGTGCCGCTTGCGCTTGCTGATCGATCGCTTGCTTGACCAGGGGATGAACGATGGCCTCTAAATGTTGCTTTGCGCTGGCATCGGCAAACGCAATTTCGCGCATCTTTGGGCGATCCAGTGCGCCTTGGGCGTCGATCAGCGCGTCGCCAAAGTGCGCACGCAATGGCGCGATGGCCAATCCCCCGGGGGCCGTGACCGAGCGTGCTATGGCATCGGCATCGAGCACGGCAGCCCCCAAGCCCGCCAGCACTTTGGCAGCAGTGCTCTTGCCGCTGCCAATGCCGCCCGTCAAACCAATGCGCCAAACTTTATCCATGCTTGCAGTCTAATCCAGCGCACTAAAGCACTTGCCCCAGTTGAAAAATGGGCAAGTACATGGCGATCACCAACCCCCCGATCAGCACACCCAACACCACAATCACGGCAGGCTCCATCAGCACAGCGATCTTTTTTTGCAGCCACTGCACCTGCGCATCGTGCATGCGTGCGACTTGCATCAGCATCACATCCAGCCGCCCAGTGGCTTCACCCACCGCCACCATTTGCACCACTTGGGGTGCAAACAAAGTTTTCGATCCAAACGGCCCCAAAGCAGCTGCACCGGTGCTGTCCCAAGCGGCCAAGGCCTGGGCCAAGGCGGTACCGGTCAGCACATCAGCGCGGACCTGGGCCAGGCGCTGCACAAAGCACAGGTTGCCGCTGGCATGCGCGCTGATGTCCATGGCTTCGTGCAGTGACACCCCTGCACGCATCAAACTTGACAAGGTGCGTGCCCAACGCGAGACGCAAGACAGTTGCACCAATGGCCCCCAGATAGGCCACCCCAATGCCAGCCTGGCTTGGATGTATTTGCCACGGGGGTCCAGTCGCAACCAATGCCTCAGCAGCCATGCACAGGCCAAGCCGCCAGCGGCAAAGACCCAGCCTTGCGCCACCCACCAGCGACTCAAAGACAAGACCAGTCGGGTGGGGGCAGGTAACTCGGCGCCCATCGAGGAGAAGATGGACTCAAAGGCCGGTACCACCCAGCCCAACATCAAGCCCACCACGACCGCAGACAAGGCCAGCACCGCCAGCGGATAGGTCAAAGCAGCTTTCAACGCTTCACGCAAGGCCAAATCACGCTCCAAGTGTTGTGCCAGTTCTTCCAAAATAACGTCGAGTTGACCCGAGGCTTCGGCCGCCGCCACCATCCCCAAGTAGACCGCATCAAAACAAGCATGGGCTTGCATCGCCTGGTACAGGCTGGTGCCGCTTTCGATGCGCCCCATCAAGTCTTGTGCCAGCGATCGCAAGCCTGCGTTGTCTGCGCCCGTGGCAATGACTTCCAAAGCGCTTAACAAAGGAATGCCCGCTTGCACCAAGGTGGCCAACTGGCGGGTAAAGCGAACCATGTCGGCGGCATTGGGTTGCTTGCCCTTGTTGGGTTTGCGAATGCGCTTGATTTGCAAAGGTCGGATGCGCTGGGCGTGTAAATGTGCTTCTATGTCAGCGGCATGCAGGGCCAACATCTGGCCACTTTGGTTTTGTCCTTGCACATTTCGGCCGCTCCATGCGTACCAATGACCGAGGTTGGAAAAGTGTTCTGGGCCATCAGATGGGTTAGGCATGCGTCACCCCCAGGACCTCTTGCACCGAGGTCAGGCCTGCAAACACTTTGACCCACCCAGCTTCGCGCAGGGTGCGCATCCCTTCGCTTTGGGCTTGTTTGGCAAGGGTTTGGGCGTCTTGGGTCTGCACCAGCAAAGTGGCCATGTCTGGGGTGATGGGCATGATTTGAAAAATGCCTACTCGCCCCTTGAAACCATCCATGCATTGGGCGCAACCCAAGGGTTTGAAGACGCGTTGAGCGGGGTCGGGTGCAACTGCAAAACCCAGCAATTCCAAGCCCGAGCCATGCAAGCCCAGGCGATCCAACTCTTGGGCCAAGGTGCTTTCTTGCTTGCACAGGGGGCACAAACGCCGCACCAACCGCTGGGCCGTGATGAGGTGAACGCTGGCGGCCAACTGAAAGGCTTCTACGCCCATGTGCATCAGCCGGGTGAGCACGCCTGGCGCATCGTTGGTGTGCAAGGTGGTCAACACCAAGTGCCCAGTCTGAGCCGCTTGAAGGGCTATGCCAGCGGTGGTGCGGTCGCGGATTTCGCCCACCATCAGCACGTCCGGGTCTTGGCGCAAAAATGCGCGCAAGCCTGTGGCAAAGTCCAACCCGGCCCGTTCATTGACATTGACTTGGTTGACCCCGGCAACCACCATCTCACACGGGTCTTCGATGCTCGCAATGTTGACATGGGCCAGGTTCAGCACATCCAAGCAGGCATATAACGACAGTGTTTTTCCAGAACCGGTGGGCCCGGTGAC
>CANJUS010000186.1:0-4445 GCA_947477505.1 Comamonadaceae bacterium
AGGTGGCGGGTGAGCATGTCGTTGATGGTGTAGTTGCGCACATGGCCCATGTGCAGCTTGCCGCTGGGGTAGGGCAGCATGGAACAGGCGTAGTACTTGGGGCGGCTGCTGTCTTCGGTGACGCGGTAAACGTCACCCGCCGTCCATTCGGCACGGGCGGCCGCTTCAACGTCTTTGGGGGTATAGGTGTCTTGCATGAGGCTCAATGAGAAACCCCTGCCAGGTTCAAGGACGCAGGGGTGGGGAATGTGGCGGGATTTTAGGCGCAGGGACAAGGCCTGCCCCACAGTCCCCGCTGACCCGGTGCTCAGGGCCGAT
Source organism: Comamonadaceae bacterium (assembly GCA_947477505.1). GTDB lineage: Bacteria > Pseudomonadota > Gammaproteobacteria > Burkholderiales > Burkholderiaceae_C > Limnohabitans. Next base: position 319 of record CANJUS010000186.1, read on the forward strand.
GCGGGGGGCGCAAGACCAGGTCGAGCTGCGGCCAACCCTGGCTTTGCAAGGCGGCCATCAGCTCCACCACCCGGCCATAAGGTGTGCTTTGATCGGCACGCAGCTGCAAGCGTGTTTGCGGCTTGGCTTGCTGCACAGTTTGCAATGTGGCCAGCAGTTCGACTTGGCCCACGGCCCGGCCTTGCCAATGCAACTGGCCCTGGGCATCGAGCTCGACCCACACCAGCTGCTGCGTGTCTGGCGTGCTGGCTGTGCCTGGGGCCTGGGGCAAGTCCAGCGGCAGATGCGCCGCCCCCATGGGGGCACACAGCATGAAGATGACCAGCAACACCAAGAACACGTCGACCAAGGGGGTGGCGTTGATTTCGCTGATGGGTGGGTCGTCCCTTTGGGTGCGTTGGAGTCGGGCGAAGGCCATCGGCAAACCTCAGGGCAGGGGCCGCGTGCGCAGTGCCAACAGATCGTGGGCAAAGCCTTCGAGTTCGGCGTCAAGTTGCCGTGCCCAGCGCGACAAGGCGTTGTAGGCGATCAAGGCCGGAATGGCCACCCCCAAACCTGCGGCGGTCATGAGCAGCGCCTCGCCCACCGGCACGGACAGCCGCTCCAGGCTGGCCCATGCGCTGGCGTCCAGGCCGAGCATGGCGCGGCGCAAGCCCCACACGGTGCCAAGCAAACCCACAAAGGGCGCGCTGGCCGCGACCGTGGCCAAAAAAGTGTGGCCATGGTGCAGCCGGGCGCTGGCGCGTTGCAAGGCCTCGCGCAAGCTGCGCTCGCTGTGCGCTGCTGGCGTGGCACTGGATGCCAGCGTACCGGCCAGTGGGGCTTGTGCGGCTTGGGCCAACGTGCCCAATAGCCCTTCTTTTTCGGTGTCGCGCAACACCTGCACGGCTTGGGGCCAATCGGGGGCTTGCCAAAACAAGGGCTTGGACAGGGTGAGGTCGGCCTGCATGCGGTGCAGTCGCCAGGCCTGGCCGAGCAACACCGCCCAAGAACCGATGGAGGCCACCAACAACAAGCCCAGCACCGCGCCAGCGACGGCGTCTGCTGGGGCCCACCACGGGTGCACAGCAGCCTCTAGCGCAGGTTCAGCACATCGAACATGTCGTACAGACCATGGCGCTGGGCGGCCAAAAACCAAGCTGCGCGCATGCTGCCTTGGGCATATGTGGCGCGGCTGGAGGATTTGTGGGTGATCTCGATGCGCTCGCCGGTGCCGGCAAACAACACCGTGTGGTCGCCCACGATGTCGCCACCACGGATGGTGGCAAAACCAATGCTGGAGGGGTCGCGCTCGCCGGTGTGCCCGTGGCGGGCATAAACGGCGCAGTCTTTGAGGTCGCGCCCCATGGCTTGGGCCACCACCTCACCCATTTTGAGCGCCGTGCCCGAAGGGGCGTCGACTTTGTGGCGGTGGTGGGCCTCGATGATTTCGATGTCGTACCCCGTGGCCATGGCCTGGGCCGCCATCGACAGCAACTTGAGGGTGACGTTGACCCCCACGCTCATGTTGGGGGCCATGACCACCGCGATGCGTTGGGCGGCCTGGGCGATCAACGCCTTTTGCGCTTCGCTAAATCCCGTGGTGCCAATGACCATGTGAACGCCCATCTCGGCGCACACCAGTGCATGGGCCAAGGTGCCCTCGGGGCGGGTGAAGTCGATCAGCACCTGCGCCTGGGCCAGCCCTTGGCGCACATCGGAGGTGATGGTCACACCCGAGCTGTGCCCCAAAAAAGCGGTGGCGTCGCTGCCAATGGCAGGGCTGGAAGCGATATCGAGCGCGCCCACCAGTTGGGTTTGCGGATCGTTTTGAACGGCTTCGATCAGCATGTGCCCCATGCGGCCACTGGCACCGGCCACGGCAATGCGCAAAAGGGTTTGGGGCTTGTTCATGTGGGGTCAGGCAGCCCCGCTCAACGCGGGGTGGGCTCCAAAGGGGGGTAGCTCATGCTCACAGGTGCCTGGGCGCTGGGGGCCGGGGTGGCGGGGCCTTTGGATTTGAATTTGCTCAACTCGGCCTCGCTGGCTTCGAGTTTGGGCACATTGATGTCGATGCGGCGGTTGTCAATGCGGGCAGCGAACTCGGCCTCGGTGGGCAACTCGTCGGACTCAAAACGCACCATGGCGTCGCCTTCAAAGAAAACACTGATTTTGCGTTGCTGGGGCTCGGAGCCTTGGCGGCGCAAGGTAAAAGCGTAGTCCCAGCGGTTGGCATGGAACACACTGGCCACCAAAGGGGTGCCCAATACATCACGCACTTGGCGCCGTGTCATGCCTTTTTGCAGCATTTGCACTTGTTCTTTGGAAACGAAGTTGCCTTGCACCACGTCGAAACGGTAAGGCGTCAGCGCGGTGATGGTGCGTGACGCGGTGCGGCTGGCGGTTTCGCAACCCGACAACACCACACACAAGCCTGCACAGACCCACACGGCCCAGCCCGCGCTGCGCCGTGCCAGTGTGGTGGGGGTGGATGCTGAAGCTATCATGCTTTGATTCTAGCGTCTGGACCTGCGTGCACAAGCACCGGGCCGCTTTCCAAAACTGCCATGGCCCACATTGACGATCTCAAAAACATTGGCCTCAAAGCCACATTGCCAAGGCTGAAAATCTTGGAGTTTTTCCATGCCGGCCCGCAACGCCACATGTCGGCTGAAGATGTGTACCGCTTGGTGCTGCAAGAGCGCGCCGACATCGGCTTGGCCACCATTTACCGTGTGCTGACCCAGTTTGAGCAAGCCGGGCTGCTGCGGCGCAGCCAGTTTGAATCGGGCAAAGCGGTGTTTGAACTCAACCAAGGCGAACACCACGACCACTTGGTGTGCCTGGACTGCGGCCGGGTGGAGGAATTTTTTGACGCCCAAATCGAGTTGCTGCAAAACGAGGTGGCGGCGGCCAAAGGCTTTCAAATTGCCGACCACGCCCTGAGCTTGTACGCGCATTGCACGCGCGTCGCCTGCCCGCACCGCAACGCGGCGGGCTGATGCTCAGCCCCGCATGGCCTTGCGCTGGTGTTCGGCAAATTCTTCGTAGGTATTGATGCCGCGCAACTGCAAGATGGTGTTGCGCACAGCCGCCTCGACCAGCACGGCGATGTTGCGCCCAGCCACCACCTGGATGACCACCTTGCGCACCGGCACATCCAAGATATCTTGCGTCAAGGGTTCGTGGGGCAAGCGGTCGTAATCGCGCTCCAAAGTTTCGCGCCGCACCAGGTGCACGATGAGTTTGAGGCGCATTTTGCGGCGCACCGCGGTTTCACCAAAAATGGCGCGGATGTCGAGCAAGCCGATGCCGCGCACTTCAAGCAGGTTTTGCAGCAAGTCGGGGCAGCGCCCCTCCAAGGTGGTTTGGTTGATGCGGTAGATGTCCACCGCATCGTCGGCGACCAGGCCGTTGCCGCGCGAAATCAACTCCAAACCCAGCTCGCTTTTGCCCAGGCCCGATTCGCCGGTGATCATCACCCCCAGGCCCAAAATGTCCATGAAGACCCCGTGCATGGAAGCGCGGTCGGCAAAGTGCTTGGACAGGTAGGCGCGCAAGATGTCGATCACAAACGCCGACGACTCGCGGGTGGCAAACATGGGTATTTGGGCGCGCTCGCACATGGAGACCAAGGCTGGCGGCGCGGCTTGGCCATCGGCCAAAATCAGCACCGGCGGCTCCAAGGTGACGATGCGCGCCACCCGGCGTGCACAGTCTTCTGCCGTGGAGTTGCTCAAATAACTGACTTCGCGCTGGCCCAGCAGCTGGATGCGGTAGGGATGGATGTAATTGAGGTAGCCCACCAAGTCGGCCCCGGAGCTGGCAGCGCGCACGGCCACCTCGTCGAACCGGCGCTCGGACGCGCCCGTGCCAGCCACCCATTGCCAGCCAAGCTTTTCGCGAAAAGCCTCAAACAAAACGTCGGCGCTGACAACGGTGGGTCTCACAGCTTTGGGCTGCCTTTTTGACTGCGTTGGGTCGGCATCATGCTGTCGTTGGGTTGGCGCTCAGGCCACTTGGGTCGACTTCCAGGTCGACAAAATTTGGTGCAGTTCGTGCGCGTCTTGGCTTGCCTTGAGGCGGTCGCGCACCCGGCTGTCGCTGAGCAACTCGGCGATTTCAGACAGAATTTCAAGGTGCTTTTG
>CANJUS010000187.1:0-4434 GCA_947477505.1 Comamonadaceae bacterium
AGTCGACCGACTTGGCGTACCAAGGCGCGTGTGCGTTTACAGGGTCTTGTGTTGGTACCGGTATGCCTGTGAGGGCACAGACTTCGGCGATGAAATCGCGTGTGGCATGGCTGCCCAGCGGCACTGTTTTTGTGAAAGGTTGTTCAAACTGGCGTTGCAACCATTGGGCTGCACTCAATCCAATTTCGGGGTAAAGCACCACGTTGAAGTCGGCTTGGGCCAGCTTTTGAATGTCGGCCACACTGGCGTTGAATGGGGCCACCACGGCCACGTCAACCCCCAGTTGATTGAGCAGTTGGGTGATCTCTTTCACATCGTCGCGATGGCGAAAGCCCAGCGCGGTAGGTCCTAGGATGTTGCAGCTGGGGCGATTTTTTTTAATCGGCGCACTGGGTTTGTGCACCAGGTGGCGACAGAGTTGGTAAAAAGTTTCGCTGGCGCCCCAGTTCTCTTTGCGTTGGTATGAGGGCAACTCCAACGCCACCACTGGGATGGGCAGTTGCAGGGCCTGGGCCAGACCACCGGGGTCGTCTTGGATCAGCTCGGCGGTGCAAGACGATCCCACCAACATGGCGGCGGGCTTGAACCTCTCCATCGCTTGGCGGGCGGCCTCCTTGAAGAGTTCGGCGGTGTCGCCGCCGAGGTCGCGTGCTTGAAAGGTGGTGTACGTCACCGGTGGACGTTGAGAACGCCGCTCGATCATGGTGAACAGCAAGTCGGCGTACGTGTCACCTTGAGGCGCATGCAGCACATAGTGAACGTCCCGCATGGCCGTGGCCACGCGCATTGCGCCCACATGGGGAGGGCCTTCATATGTCCAAAGCGTCAGTTGCATGTTGTGTTCCTGAGCTTTTAGGCGGCCAGCTTGGTGCGGCGCTTGAGGGGGCGACTGAACAGGCCTGCCAGATCGCCTGCTTGTTCATAGCCCTGGATGGGTGTGAAGACCAACTCAATGGCCCATTTGGTGCTGATGCCCTGGGCCTCCAAGGGATTGGCCAACCCCAGGCCGCACACCACCAAATCGGGTGCATCGGCCAGGCAACGGTCGAGTTGCAAGTCCACGTCTTGGCCCTCGCTGATGCGGGTGCCCTGGGGCAACCATGCCAGCTCGCAGGCCATGTGTTGGCGGTGCAAATAGGGTGTGCCCACCTCGACCAAATCCATGCCCAGCTCACGGTGCACGAAGCGCGCGAGTGGAATCTCCAACTGGGAGTCGGGAAAGAAAAAGATGCGCTTGCCTTGCAGCCATTGGCGTTGCAGGGCCAGTGCTTTTTCGGCGCGTTGGCGCGGTGCGGCAATGGCGTTTTCAAACACGTCGGGGGCCACACCAAACTCGGTGGCTGCAGCTTGCAGCCACGCGGTGGTGCCCTCCACCCCGAGTGGAAAGGGCGCAGACAAGTGCTTCGCCCCGCGCGACAGCAAGGCCCGGGCGGTGTCGGCCAAAAAGGGTTGGGCCAGCAAAAAACGGGTGCTCGGGCCCACCTCTGGCATGGCTTGGCTGTTGCGCGGCGGGAAAAATGTCACCTGCAAGCCCATGCGCTCGAGCAATTGACGCAGTTGGTCTTCCACCACATCGGCCAATGTACCCACCACCATCAACGCTGGCTGGGCATTTGTTTGGCTGGGCAGTTCGGGCACCATGGCGGCCAAACACGCGTCTTCACCTTGGGTGAAGGTGGTTTCAATGCCGCTGCCCGAGTAGTTGAGCACGCGCACCGCGGGGTGGTGAATTTGGTTCAGTCTTTGGGCCGCTTTCGACAAATCAATTTTGATGACTTCAGATGGACAAGAACCGACCAAAAACAACATGCGGATGTCGGGGCGGCGTGCCAGCAATTGGCCCACCACGCGGTCGAGTTCATCGTGTACATCGGCCAATCCTGCGAGATCGCGCTCATCAATGATGGCGGTGCCAAACCGAGGTTCTGCAAAGATCATTACCCCGGCGGCCGACTGAATCAGGTGGGCGCAGGTGCGTGAGCCGACGACCAAAAAGAAGGCGTCTTGGATTTTGCGATGCAGCCAAATGATGCCTGTCAGGCCACAAAAGACCTCGCGTTGGCCACGCTCGACCAAGGGGGTGACGTCGGTGCAGCCAATGGACGCGGGGCGGATGGGGATGACGCTGCTCATAGGCTGGCCTGTGCACTTGGTAATGGAGACAAAGAGGTGTCTTTTTGCAGTCGCGCCATGCGCAACTTGCGGATGTATTGCGCAGCGTTGATGCCGTAGCTCATGTAGGCCGCCAAGGCCAGCAACAATTGGTCGGTGGCGCTCCACAGGCCTTGCCACCAAACCCACAGGTAGGCTGTGTGCAGGGCCAGCACGCCCATGCTGACGATGTCTTCCCAAAAGAAAGCGGGCGCAAACAGGTATTGGCCAAAAACCACTTTTTCCCAGATGGCGCCGGTGATCATGATCGCGTAAAGCACCAAGGTCTTGAGCACCACCGAAGCCAGCGCCCAATCGGTGTTGACACCGGTTTGCAGGCTTTGCACCACCAGGTACAGACTGACGAGAAAAATCAGAAACTGCACCGGGGCCAACACGCCTTGCACCAGGGTCCACGCGGTCGCGTCACGCCGAGCGCGTTGCGCTGGTGTGTACAAAACCTGGGGGTCGGATGCTTGCATGGGGTTCCTGTGATGCCGGTGTGTTGGGGATGAATGTAAGTCGAGCGATACGGTGTGTCAACATAAATTGACATAAATTATGGAATTTAGGGTTTACACTGAAGGCGTTGGGCGCATTTCAAATCACACTACCGTCTGTGTGTTGTTGTGGCACGGCGTGCCTTTCTCCACGCAGCTTTTGCGGTGAGCGCAGCGATTTGTTGGGGCTTGCCGTTCGTGTCTTAACCTGAGGATGGGTGCTTGCCATGGCGCAATTCAATGTCGACAGTTTCCAGTCCGCTGCCCGGGAAAGCGGATCGGTGAACCCTTCGCAGCAAGCCCTGTGGCGGGGTGGGCCAGCGGGCCCGCGCCTGGTGGGTGGGACCACTTTCACGGGCAAGTCCGCATTGGATGAGGCGCAGGTGGAAGTCCTGGCGCAGGCTTGTTTGCAAGGCTTGGACGCGGCCAGGCGGGTGGTTTTGGGCTGGCGGCGCCAGGGTCAGGTTTTGGCCGATATTTATTTGCGGGGCATTGCGCCTTGCGCCCGATTGGTTGGGCAATGGTGGAGCGAAGATTTGCTCGATTTCGCCTCAACCACCATCGTGGCTGCCCATTTGCAGCAATTACTGCATGAATTCAGCGCGGAGTTTTTGCAAGAGGCGCCCAAGGCGCGCAACGGCTGGAGTTTGCTGCTGCTGACCGAGCCAGGTGCCCAGCACAGCATGGGTTTGTTCATGCTCAGTGAATTCTTCAGGCGCGACGGCTGGACGGTCACCACAGGCGTGCCCCAAGACATGGCTGAATTCAAGCGCCAGGCGCAATCTGATTGGTTTGATGCCGTGGGCGTGTCCATCAGCACCGACCGGCATTTGCAGGCCTTGGCGACGGCACTGCGCCAACTCAAAGACAGCTCCGTTAACCCGAGCATGCAATTTTTTGTCGGGGGGCCCATGGCCGTGCTCGAGCCTGCGCGGCTCAAAAGCATGCCTGCAGAGGTGGTGGCTCATGATGCGCCAGCCACAGTCAAATGGGTCGCTCAGCGGATGCCAGCGCCCGCTTTGGCATCAGGTAAAACCCTTGATGTGTAAGGGTACTTTCATCAGAACCATTGAATTTAGACCCCTCTCAGGTGTTAATAGATGTACACTGATACTATAAATTTAAGCGTCAACTTTCTGATGCTTAAGCAACTTTGGTTTACATCATGAAATTGCCCGCACTGGATTCGCCCACCTTTTCCCAACTGTTGGGGGTGGTGTCTGATGTCACCTTGGTGATGGACGCGCAGGGCGTGATTCAAGACGTGTCGACTGGGCGAGACAAATTGGCATCGTTGGGCTGTCAGACTTGGATTGGTCGGCGCTGGGTCGACACCGTCACCACAGAAAGTCGCATCAAAATTCAGGAAATGCTGAAGTCGCAAGGTGCCCCCGACCAGATGCGCTGGCGCCATGTGAACCACGTCACGCCATTGGGCAATGAGGTGGCTTTGCAATATGTCGTGTTGCCCCTGGGCGCAGGCCAGTTGCTCGCCATGGGCCGAGACCTGGAAAGTTTGGCCGAGTTGCAACGCCGATTGGTGGAGACTCAGCAGTCCATGGAGCGAGACTATTTGCGACTGCGCCACATCGAAGCCCGTTACCGTGTTTTGTTTGACACTTCTTCGGAAGCGGTGTTGATGGTCGATGCCAATACCCAACGGGTGTTGGAGGCCAATGTAGGGGCCCAATCGCTGCTAAAAGATGCAGGCAAGCGTTTGGTGGGGCGTGACGTGCGTGAATGTTTTCACGCTGACAGCCAAGGCGAAGTGCAGGCTTTGCTG
>CANJUS010000188.1:0-4404 GCA_947477505.1 Comamonadaceae bacterium
AGCGACATATTGCGCGTCAAAGGCAACACATTGTTCACCATGACCCCCTTGGAGCCATTGGCACACGCGGTAGAAATCATGGCCGAGAAGGATTTGGGCTCGTTGGTGGTCATTGACCATGGTGATTTGGTCGGCATGTTGACGTTTCGAGAAGTGATACAAGCCATTGTGAAAAATGGTGGCCAAGTGGGCGAAACCACGGTGCGCGGTGCCATGGACGACCACCCCCTGACATGTTCCCCCGAGACCGAACTTGACGAGGTGCGTCGCATGATGCTCGAGCGCCACGCTCGATACATGCCTGTCATGGGCAACCGCATGCTCATGGGCGTGATCAGCTTTTACGATGTGGCCAAAACCGTGGTGGACAGCCAAAATTTTGAGAACAAAATGCTAAAAGCTTATATCCGTGATTGGCCTTCTGAGGCCAATCCATCCGCCCAATCCGACAAGGCCTGATCCCCCTCTGGACCCTTGGAATTGGCACCGCACCAGCACCATTTTTTGCTGCCCGCCAATCCAGCCCTTTAGGGCCGTTGCCGCAACAGTTCCATGCCCGATTTGTCCCCAACCATGTCACCGAATGCACGATGGTTCATTTGGTTTCGCGTGTTGTTCAATTGCCGGTTTTACTACCCCATCTTCACCATCTTGTTTTTGGATTTGGGCCTGAGCCTGGGTGAGTTTGCGGCGCTCAATGTGGTGTGGGCTGTGACGATTGTCTTGCTTGAGGTGCCCAGTGGTGCTTTGGCCGATCGGTACGGGCGCCGGCCCTTGGTCATTGCGGCCAGTGTGTTGATGGTGTTGGAGATGGTGGTTTTGTGTGCCATGCAACCCGGCGCGCACGACATGGTGTTTTGGTTGTTTGTTTGCAACCGCATTTTGAGCGGCGCGGCCGAGGCCTGTGCCAGCGGTGCAGATGAAGCTTTGGCCTATGACTCACTGCCCAGCGCAGTCCGCACCACCGTGTGGCCTGTCGTCATGGCCCAGTTGATGCGTTACTCGGCCATCGGGGTGGTGCTGACCTCCATCACAGGCGCTTGGCTCTATACCCAGTGGGTCAAGTGGCCGGTGGTGTTGTGCTTGATCAGCGCCCTGGCTTGTTTGGTGGTATCCATGCGCATGACCGAGACGTGGGTCAGCCCACCCAAAACGTCGTTGTGGGGGACCATGGGGGCAACTTGGGGTGGAATATTGCGCACGGGCGCTTGGATTTGGCATTCGCAGGCGGCCTTTGCATTGATTGTGTTGGGCCTTGTGTTTGACAGCATGGCCCGTTTATTCATGACGGTGAACAGCAATTTTTACCGTTTGATTGGGATCGAAGATGCTTGGCTTGGTGTGATTGGCAGTGCCATGGCCATGCTCGGATTGTTGTTGGCAGGGTTCATGAAAGCGGCCACACAACGCATGGGGGCTGTGGTCAATTTCACTTGGCTGGGGATGACCTTGCTGTGGGGCTTGTGGGGTGCGGCCCACGCTGCGCCGGGTGTGCTTGGTGTGCTGGGGGTGTTGCCCTTGTTTGTGGGCATGCGCTTTTTGCACTTCTTTTTGTCACATTACATGAATGCCATTGTCCCGTCTGAGCAACGTGCCACGGCTTTGAGTTTTCGTGGCTTGAGCATGAACCTGGCTTATGGCGGCATGACCTTGCTGTTTGGCTGGCACACCGCTTGGCTGGCCAATGCGATGAACCTGCCAGTCGAGGACATGGCGGTGTTTGCACAATCGCTAAAGTGGTGGCCGTGGTGCTTTATGGTTATGCTGATGGCTGCCGGCGGTGTGATCGGGTACCGCAGTTTGAAGCATCCATCCAAGGAGGATTGACATGGCGATTGCAAACACTGACGACGGCGTGAAGCTGTATTACGAAGAGGCCGGTACCGGACAAGCCCTGGTGTTTGTGCATGAATTTGCAGGCGACTGGCGCAGTTGGGAGCCACAGATGCGGTTTTTTTCGCGCTATTTCCGCTGTATCACTTTCTCTGCAAGGGGCTATTTACCCTCTGATGTGCCCCCGCAAGCGTCGGATTACTCACAGGCGCGCGCGGTCAAAGACATCGTGTGCTTGATGGACCATTTGGCCATCGACAAAGCCCATGTGGTGGGTTTGTCCATGGGCGGATTTGCCACCTTGCACATGGGCATTCACCATGCCCATCGGGTGCTGTCCTTGGTCATTGCAGGCTGTGGCTATGGCGCAGAACCGGATCAACGGGCCGTTTTCAAGGCAGAGGTCGATGCGGCCGCCGCATTGTTTCAGCAGGCCGGGCCGGTTGAGGCGGCCAAAAAATACACCATGGGGCCCACGCGGGTCCAGTACGTCAACAAAGATCCTCGGGGCTGGGCAGAGTTTTCTGCGCAAATGGCCGAGCACGACCCATTGGGTTCGGCCAATACCTTGCTGGGGGTGCAAAAAATGCGTCCCTCTTTGTGGGAATTGGTAGAGGGGATGAAGACCATCCAAGTGCCCGCCTTGGTCATCACGGGCGACGAAGACGAGCCCTGCTTAGAGCCGGCTTTGTTGATGAAGCGCCACATCCCCAGTGCTTCATTGGTGGTGCTGCCCAGGGCAGGCCACACCAATAATTTGGAAGACCCAGACGCCTTCAATCGGCACTTGATGGACTTTTATTTTTCCGTGCTGACAGGTCGATATGCCACGCGTGACCCGCGCTCGCTCAAGTCAGGTATTTTGGGCTTTGGCAAATGAGCGGGTGGGTCAGGTTTGGTAAGTGGGGTCTATCTTGGCCATCAAGCGCATGATGGCTGAAAAATCCATTTCGCCATGACCCACGCGCGAGCCACCGGGCCCGATGCGAAAAAACCATTCGTGGCGTTGTGCTGATTTTTCAAGGATGTCATCGCTCAATCGGGTGAAGGGCTGACCAGACATCATCACCTGCATTTGCACTTGGCAAGCCAGCATCAAGCGGTACATGCGCAAAAAAGCAGAGTCAACGGTTTCGCCCACGGTGAGCAGGCCATGGTTGCGCAGCACCAAGGCCACGTTGTTGCCCAGTGCGGCCACCAAACGGCTTCTTTCATCCACCTCCAGGCTGGGACCTTCAAAGTCGTGATATCCAATGCGGTTGTGAAAGTCGGTGCCCTCCAGTGTCAGCGGCAACAAACCATCTTTCAAACAAGATACCGCCATGCCTGAAACCGTGTGAACGTGCAGCACACAGTGGGCATCGGCGCGTGCGTTGTGGATGGCAGCGTGGATATTGAAACCGGCTGGGTTGATGGGGTATTCGGTGGCCGTAAGCACTTGGCCTTGCCCATCGATGCGGACCAAATTCGATGCCGTGATCTCTGAATACAGCAAGCCATAGGGGTTGATCAAAAACTCCGATGGTTCGTTGCGCACCCTCAGTGAGATGTGGTTGGCGGTCAGCTCAGACCAACCAAAATGATCGACCGCCCGGTAGGCCGCTGCCAGTCTGAGGCGAAGCTGCCATTCGGTTTGATCGATGTGTGCAGCCTCACTTGTTGCCAGCGAACCCTTTGCAGTGGGCACCAAGCCGTCAGCGGGATTGGCGGAATTAAAAGGGTGTGGTGCATTCACTTTGGGTTCTGCCCTGCCAGTTTGTCCTGGGTTTGGGTGTCAAAGTCGCTGGCATCGTGGCGTTCATGCAGCTGATCTGACAAGGGCCCTGTCACCCGGTTGACTTTGCGGCCCCGTTGCACGGCTGGGCGCTGGGCCACCTCGTCGGTCCAGCGCAGCACATGGGTGTATTCGTGCACGCTTAAGAACTCGCCGCCCTCATACATTTGACCTTTTGCCGTGGCCCCATACCAAGGCCAAATCGCCATGTCGGCAATGGTGTAGGTGTCACCACAAATGAAGCGGTGCTGGGCCAAACGTTGGTTGAGCACATCCAGTTGGCGCTTGACCTCCATGGCAAAGCGGTCGATTGCGTACTCAATTTTGAACGGCGCGTAGGCATAAAAATGTCCAAAGCCGCCACCCAAATAAGGCGCGCTGCCCATTTGCCAAAACAACCACGACAGGCATTCGGCGCGTTGGGCCGCATCTGTGGGCATGAAAGCACCAAACTTTTCGGCCAGGTACATCAATATGGCACCCGACTCGAACACACGCACAGGTTGGGCCCCGCTGCGGTCCATCAGGGCGGGGATTTTGGAGTTGGGGTTGACCTCGACAAACCCGCTGCCAAATTGATGGCCGTCGCGGATGCGAATCATCCAAGCATCGTATTCGGCCCCGCTGTGACCCAAGGCCAGCAACTCCTCGAGCATGATGGTGACTTTGACGCCATTGGGTGTGCCCAGCGAATACAGTTGCATGGGGTGCTTGCCAATGGGCAAAGCTTTTTCATGGGTGGGCCCAGACACAGGGCGGTTGATGTTGGCAAATTGACCGCCATTGGCTTGGTTCCA
>CANJUS010000189.1:0-4369 GCA_947477505.1 Comamonadaceae bacterium
AGTTGCTGGGCGGCGTCTTCGGCGTACATGTCTTGGGCAATCAGGATGGGCTTTTTACCGCCAGCGGCCACGATGGCGGCCGAGACGGCTTGCAACTTGTCCAAGCGGCGTGCGGTCAAGGCCAGTTGCACCCCTTCGGCTGCCAGGGCCAGCGCAATGCCTTCGCCAATGCCCACAGATGCGCCTGTGACCAGCGCGGTTTTGTCTTTGATCTGCATGTCCATGGGGGTGTCCTTTCAGTGGAATTTTTTTGTGAAGGGTGGTTTCGATGGGGTGGTTCAGGGTTGGCTCACTCTGAACCCAAGCGCAAGCGGTTGGGCAGGCGTTTTTCGATCGAAAACTTGAGCATGGCTGCGACGCGGTAAATGCCGTGGGCAAACTTGCTGTAGGGCATGGTCAGGAAAAACGCCATCACCGCCCCCAAATGGATGGCCAGGCTCAGCGGCAAGGCGGCGGTGTCGCGCAATGCCAGCAAAGCCAAGCCGCTGGCACCGCACAAAAACAGCAGCGCAATGAAGGCGCGGTCCATGGGTTTTTGGGCCGCATCGCCGTGTTCGGGGTGGCGGTGCAGGTTCAGCCACAGCAGCCCTGACGGGCCAATGAGCAAGCCCACCCCACCCACGGTGCCCAACACCACCGGCAGGCTGGTCAAGGCGTAAGGGGCGACCCAACCCCATACATAGTGGTAGAGGGTGGCCACGCCGGTGGCTGCAAAACACAGCATGAAACCGTAAAACGTGGCGTGGTGAAAGCGCCTCCGCCACAAGGTGCTGCGGTCGTCGGTTTCATTGCAACCCAAGCCATGGCCGCCACCCAGGTATTTGAGGCGCAGGGCATCGTGGGCGGTTTCGGTGCTGGCTGCCCCGTGGATGGGGGCGGGGTCGCGCCCGTCCATGGGCAGCACGGCCCGCCAAAAGTCGCGCACCCCTAAACCCAGGGCAAACACGCTCCAAGCGAACACGGGGCCAAACATCCACACCAGCAGGCCATGCGGAAAAATGGCGTAAAAGTTGCCGCCTTCGATGCGCTGCCAGGCCGTGCCTTGTACCAGCATGGTGACCACCAAAAACAAGGCCAGCGACAAGCTCAAGGCCACGGCCAGCGTCAGGCCGTTGCGTTGGTACAGCGTGCCCAAACTGCGTGGCCAGGCAAATTGTTGGTAGGTGGTCAATCGCACCTGCGCCAGCGACTGGGGCACGTTGACGCCAAACGGGTTGGGCGGGGCGTACTGGCAAGCGTGCAAGCAAGCGCCGCAGTTGTGGCACAAATTGGCCAGGTAGTGGGTGTCGGCGGCGGTGAATTCGAGTCGCCGTGTCATGGCAGGAAAGACCGCACAAAAGCCCTCGCAGTAGCGGCAGGCATTGCAGATTTGCATGATGCGCGCCACCTCGGTTTCGGCCGGGCCCATGCTCAGGCCTGCCGGGCCTTGCGCCAAGGCGCGCGCTTGGTCGGTGAGGCTTTGCAAAGATTCAAGCTGCGACATGGTCCACCCCCGCATGCAAGGCGGCTTGCGCCGCATGCTGACCGGCCACGCGGCCAAAAATGGTGCCAATGGTCATGCCCACCCCGGCCGTGTAGCCTTGGCCCAGCACATTGCCCGACATCACCTCGCCTGCGGCAAACAAATTGGGGCTGGGTTGGCCACGCACAAAGACCGCCGCTTGATCGTTGACTTTGACGCTCAGGTAGGTGAAGGTGATGCCTGGCCGCAGCGCGTAGCCGTGATAAGGCGGTGTGTCAATGCGCCGCGCCCAATGGGTTTTGGCCGGTGTGATGCCTTCGGTGTGGCAGTTGTCAAGCACCGCATGGTCAAAATCGCCCTCCACACAGGCGTCGTTGAAGCGGGCCACGGTTTGCACCAAGGTGTCGGGGTCCAAACCCAGTTTGCCCGCGAGTTCGGGCAGGGAGTTGGCCGTGATGGGCGGAAACACCGATGGCATGAACCGCCCCACGGCTTTGGCGTCAATGATGGCGTAGCCAATTTGGCCTTGCTGGCCAGCGATCAAGCGCCCCCAGATGGCATATCGTTTGGGCCAGAAGTCTTCGCCCTCGTCGTAAAAGCGCTGTCCGTGTTGGTTGACCATGATGCCCAGTGACACGCAATCCAACCGGGTGGTGATGCCCCCATCAAACAGGGGCGAACGCGCGTCAATGGCCACGCAATGCGCTTGGGTGGGGTCGCCAATGGCGTCGGCACCGCTGTCGAGCATGTGCTTGAGCAGCACGCCCATATTGAAGCGCGTGCCACGGATCAAAAAGTTGTCGGCGGTCCACTCACCCCATTGGTTTTGGCCCCAGGCCTCGCGCTGCCAGGGGATGTTGGATTCGTAGCCACCGCAGGCGACCACGCAGGCACGGGCGGCAAATCGGCGCTGGCCGGCCCAAGCGGCGACAAAGCTCGGGCCGTCCCACTCCAGTCGGTCAACCTCGGTCTCATACATGATGTCCACACCGAGCTTTTCCGCGCTGCGGAAATAGGCATTGATCAGCGCTTTGCCCCCGCCCATGAAAAAAGCATTGGTGCGCGACAGGTGCAAGGTGCCTGACAGCGAGGGTTGAAAGTGAACGCCGTGGCTGCGCATCCAGTCGCGGCAGCGTGAGGATTCGCGGATCACCAAGCGGGTCAATGGCTCGGTGGTTTTGCCCCCCGTGACTTTGTACATGTCTTGCCAGAACTCTTCTTCTGGGTAAGCCTCGGTCAGCACGTCCTCGGGCGCGTCGTGCATGCAGCGCAGGTTGCGCGTGTGGACCGAGTTGCCACCGCGCCAGTCTTTGGGAGCGGCTTCGAGCAGCAACACTTTGGCGCCGGCTTCGCAGGCGGTCAAAGCGGCGCACAAGGCGGCATTGCCGCCCCCCACCACGATGACATCCCACACAGTTTGGGTTGGTGCAGTCTGTTTCATGGGGTCAGACTGTAGCGGTTTTGGCGACCCCAGACCCCTTGGGCGAGTCCGCTGCGCGCCACCTAAAATGCGGCCATGAGCATCAAATCAGACAAATGGATTCGCCGCATGGCGCAGCAGCACGGCATGATCGAGCCCTTTGAGCCCGGCCAGGTGCGCGAGGTCAATGGGCAAAAGATCGTCAGCTATGGCACCAGCAGTTATGGCTACGACATCCGCTGCGCCCCAGAGTTCAAGGTATTCACCAATATTTACAGCACCGTGGTGGACCCCAAGAACTTTGACGAAAAGAGCTTTGTCGACATCACTGCCGACGTGTGCATCATCCCGCCCAACAGTTTCGCCCTGGCCCGGACCATGGAGTACTTTCGCATTCCGCGCAATGTGCTGACCATTTGCCTGGGCAAAAGCACCTATGCGCGCTGCGGAATCATTGTCAATGTGACTCCCTTTGAGCCCGAGTGGGAGGGTTACGTGACCCTGGAGTTTTCCAACACCACCCCCTTGCCAGCCAAAATTTACGCTGGTGAAGGTTGTGCCCAGGTGCTGTTTTTCGAGAGTGACGAAGTCTGTGAAACCAGTTACAAAGACCGCGGCGGCAAGTACCAAGGCCAAGTTGGCGTGACCCTGCCCAAGGCCTGAACCTCCCGGTGTTGCAGCCGCACCACCCCGGGGTGAGACAATGGCGTCATCCATGAGTTCTTTTTCAAATCTTCAGCTGGCCCCCGAGCTGGCCCGCGCCGTGGCCGAAATGGGCTACGAATCCATGACCCCGATCCACGAGCAAGCCATCCCGGTGGTCTTGTCGGGTCAAGACGTCATGGGGGCGGCCCAAACCGGAACGGGCAAAACCGCCGCTTTCTCGCTGCCTTTGCTCCAGCGCATGATGAAGCACGAAAACGCTTCCACCTCACCGGCGCGCCACCCCGTGCGGGCGCTGGTGTTGTTGCCCACCCGCGAGCTGGCCGACCAAGTGGCCCAGCAAGTGGCGGCCTATGCCAAATACACCGACTTGCGCAGCACCGTGGTGTTTGGTGGCATGGACATGAAGCCCCAAACCCTGGAGCTGAAAAAAGGCGTTGAGGTGTTGGTGGCCACGCCGGGTCGACTCCTGGACCACATTGAGGCCAAGAACGTGGTGCTCAACCAGGTCGAATACGTGGTGCTCGACGAGGCCGACCGCATGCTCGACATTGGGTTTTTGCCAGACCTGCAGCGCATCTTGAGCTACTTGCCCAAGCAGCGCATCACCTTGCTGTTTTCCGCCACTTTTTCGCCCGAGATCAAACGCTTGGCCTCGAGTTATTTGCAAAACCCGGTCACCATTGAGGTGGCGCGGCCCAACGAAACCGCCTCCACCGTCAGCCAACACTTTTACAGCGTGAGTGACGATGACAAGCGACGCGCCCTGCGCCAATTGATCAAGCGACACGCCATCACCCAGGCCTTTGTGTTTGTCAACAGCA
>CANJUS010000190.1:0-4345 GCA_947477505.1 Comamonadaceae bacterium
CGCATTTGCTCCATGGTTTCTTCGCCATCGTCTGCCGCGCTGACCTCAGCTGTACCGTCGGTGGTGACCAATTCAGTGCCATCCACCGGCGTGGCCTGCGCATTTTCGCTCGCTGTTGCGTCGGCCGTGGAGTCTGGGTTCTCGCCAGTGGCCGGTGCATCTGCAGTGGTGGCCGCATCGGGCGGGTTGTCCGCCGCATGCTGTGCGGCAACTTCGTCTGCCTGGGCCTGCTCCAAAGCAGCTTGCTGGCGTTGGGCCATTTCAGCATCGGTGGGTATGGGCAAACCAGGGTTTTCTGCCATGAACACGGCCAACTGCGGGTCGTCGTAATAGTTGGTCGCATTGTTGTTGCCATACGCCTGAAAGGCACAGGCAATGGCCATTTGAGCGGCCTCTTCAATCTCTGCTTGATCGAGCTCACGCCGGCTCAGGGTCATCAGCATGGGCCGCACCACCCACATGATAAAAGCCACGCACATCAAAGCACGCAGCAACACGTTGACGAAATCAACCATGCTCAATGTCCCCCAGCTTGCGGGCATCCACGACCTGGCGCGGATCCACCACTTGGCGCGCATCGGCGTCCGTCACTTCGGTGTCACGCTGAGATAAGGGTTGCTTGAAGAAGGACGACTGCTCTCGCCAGGCTTCTGGCTGACCCAATAAGCTGTGGGCCAGGGCTTCCAACCGGGTTTGCACCAAGTCTTCCACCTGGGTGTCATTGGCCAATACACGCACACTGCCCGGCTTGAGTTGGGCCACCGATTGCAGGTGGATGTTTTTCATCATCTCGCCGGCTTTTTCTTCCAGTCGGGCTTTGTCTTGGGGGTTGAGTTCAATGGTCACCAAACCTTGCCCGTGCAAATCCAACTCATCCATGCAACGCTGCACCAAGCGCTCTATGGCGCTGCCCGACAAGGTCAATTCAGCCAATACCAATTGCTCGGCCAAGTGCAATGACAAGCGCTTCAAGGGCTCGTAAAAACTTTCGGGGTTTTCCACCAAGGCTTGCACGCGTTGCGTGACCTCTTTGAGCAAAGCCAGCTCGGGGTCAAGCTGGGCTTGCATTTGTTCGCGCAAGGCCTGCAACTGAGGTTCTTGCGCTTGTTCGGCTTGTTGCAATCCCAAAGCCATGCCACGCTCTTCCCCAGCAGTTTCGCCTTGGGCACGCCCAAGCGCTTCGCCTTCGGCCAAACCTTGAGCCAAACCTTCGCTGTGTCCTTGTGCCAATCCTTGCGCCAGGCCTTCTTGAAATGCTTGCTCGCGCAGCTGGGCCATCAATGCCGGGTCGACGTGGGTCTCTTGGGCAGTTTCACCAACTGCTTGGGTTTCATCCGAGGGGTCATCTTTATGGGTGGGCTCGGCCGCACCAGAGGGGACGTCTGCCGATGTGTCGGCCAACTCGCTTGCAGGTACTGCGTCGCCATGCGCTTTGACTGCATTCCCCAACCCAGCGTTTTCAGCCGACACATGGGCATCGCTGGTATCGCTCAGGGTCGCCGCCGGTTTGGCATCCACAGTGAATGCAGGCGCTGTTGCGGTCGCCTTCGCGGCAGGCGCCGGTCGGCACGCATAGTCCGCCAATTCAAATCCAGACGAATCGTCAAACACCCGCGCAGATGGCTGCTCATTGGTTTGGCGAAACACCACACGCTCAAAGCCCACTTTGGGCACGGCCGTCCAGTCGGCAGACAAAAAGCCTGCGTCATGTGTGGCTGGTGTGAACAATGGGTCTCCCTGCCATGGGCGGGTGGACACCAGTGGGTCGGGCTTAAACAAAATCGGCGCCTCCCAGCATCAGCTCGCCCGAATCGGACAGCTTGCGCGCCTGGCGCATGATTTTCTTTTGCGCTTCTTCCACATCAGACAAGCGCACGGGGCCTTTGGCTTCCATGTCGTCTTTGAACATGCCCCGAGCACGCTCGGACATGTTGTCGTAAAACCGATTGGCCACCTCTTCGCTCGCGCCTTTCAGGGCGGTCATGAGCAAATCAGGCTCCACAGCGCGCATGAGCACCTGAACGCCCTTGTTGTCCACGGTGGCCAGGTTGTCAAATGTGAACATTTGGTCTTGAATTTTCATCATCAAGTCGGGGTCAATATCGCCCAAGCCTTGCATGATGGAAGATTCCAATTCGGTTTTGGTCAAGTTCATGATCTTGGCCGCAGCCATGATGCCGCCAAAGCTCGACGACTGCTGCGACGCGCTCTTGGAAAACTGCTGCTTCATGATGGATTCCAACTCCGCCATGGCCGCTGGTTGCACCGTGTCCAATGTGGCCACGCGCTGAATCACTTCAGGGCGAACCTCTGGGGGCAAAAAGATCAACACCTCAGCGGCGACCACGCCATCGAGCAGCGACAAAATAATGGCGATCACTTGCGGGTGCTCGGTGCGGATCATGTCGGCAATGCCGCGCGCATCCATCCAACTCAAAATATCCAAGCCTTTGGTACCTTGCCCAGGCATGATGCGGTTGAGCACCGAATTGGCCTTGTCGTCGCCCAAAGCGCGGCGCATGACTTTTTCCACATAGTCGGAGTTGCCCAAACTCAAACTGGTTTGGTTTTTCAGCATCTCGACGAACTCGTCAAGCACCACATTGACCGCTTCTTGCGACAAATCGGCCGCAGCGACCATGGCCGCTCCCAAGGCTTGCACCTCTTTGGGGTTGAGGTATTTGATGATGTTGGCCGCTTGGTCCTCGCCCAACAACAACATCAACACTGCCGCACGCTGGGTGCTGGTCATGGCCTCCATTTCGGCGCGCAGCTTGGGCGTCCAATTGGCTCGGTCCATTAGATTTTTTTCGTCGGCCATGGTTCAGTCCTGCTTATCTCTTTGTCGAATCACGATTGAATCATGTTTTTGAGCACGCCCGCCACACGGGTGGAGTCGTCCGAGACGATCATGCGAATCAAAGCCACTTTGTCGTCGTAGGTGTTGGCGGTATTGAGCATATCGGCTGAGATGGTAGGCTTTTTCGGTTTGAGGCTGGACATCCGGGCCTTGATCTCCTCCAGGCTCTCGCCGTCTTGAATTTCAATTTCTTGGGGCGGCTCATCCATGGTTTCCACTTTGGCACTGAGCTCGGCCACTTTTTCCTCGGCAGCGGCCAGGGCAGCGGCCTGCTCCTTGGCTTTGGCCTCGGCCTCGGCCTCGGCCGCAGCCTTTTCGTGCACCACCTTGGCGGCCGCCTCGGCAACAGCCATGGCAATGCGCTCGGCCTTGAGTCGCTCGCCTGCTGAAGCCTCTCGGGCTGCGGCATCTGCGGCGGCGGCGGCAATCATGGCGGGGTCAAAGTCGGGGGTCGTGAGCTTGCGCACCATTGGGCGCACCACCAAGAACAAGAACAACATGAACAACAAGGCAATCACAGCGCTGTTGGCCATGCCAGCCAAGGCTTCGTCTTTGTACCAAGGCACCGCATCGGGGTCGACGGGGGTCTCAAACCGGGTCGACACCACGGTGACCACGTCGCCACGGTCTTCTTTGAAGCCCACCGCACCGCGCACCAACTGGTTCAAGCGCTCCAACTCTTCTTGGGTGTAAGGAATGGTGGTGGGGGTTCCACCATCGGCGGGTTTTTCCACTTTCATGCCGGCCGGGATTGGGCGCTCATTGATCAGCACACCCACACCAAGGCGCTGAATGTTGCCCATGGCGGTCGTGGTGTGGCGCACCGAGCGGTCCAACTCATAGTTCTTGGTGCTGCGCGCAGTGACTTGCACGCCTTTTTCGGATTGACCCTTGGTCGGATCGGGGTTGTTGTCACCCGATGCAGCGGGGTTGATGTTGGGCACGGGTGGGGTGTTGCTCAGCGAACCGGGGATGCCAATGGCGTCGCGCATCGTATTGCGGTCTTCCACATACAGTTCTGAGCGGGTTTTAGAGCCCTCTTTGCGCTGATCAAAGTCTTCGGTGGTGATTTCGTTTTGATTGAAGTCCAGGGTCATGCTGACTTGGGCGCTGACATTGGCCTCGCCCACGATGGGGGCAAGCAACTGGACCAAGCGGGTGCGGTACAGGTCTTCCATTTGCTGCTTTTGCTGCAGCTGGGCAGAGGTCAAGCCCAGGGGCTGCTCGACCAGCATTTCATTCATCAGGGTGCCAAAGTTGTCCACCACCGACACGTTTTCGGGGGCCAGGTAAGGCACGCTGGCCGACACCAACTGAATGATGGCGGTCACGTTGGCCGCAGACACAGCGCGACCAGGCGCACGGGTGATGACCACCGACGCTTTGGTGGGCACACGGTCACGCACAAACACACTTTGCTTGGGCGAGGCCAAATGCACACGGGCACTTTTGATGCCGGCAATTTGCGAAATGCTGCGCGCCAAC
>CANJUS010000191.1:0-4343 GCA_947477505.1 Comamonadaceae bacterium
AGCCGCCAGATGTTTGACGTGGCCATTCAGGCGGCCATTGGTGCCAACATCATTGCCCGTGAAAGCATCAAAGCCTTGCGCAAGAACGTGCTGGCCAAGTGCTACGGTGGCGATATCTCGCGCAAACGCAAACTATTGGAAAAACAAAAGGCGGGCAAGAAGCGCATGAAACAAATTGGATCGGTGGAAGTCCCACAAGAGGCGTTCTTGGCCATTTTGCAGGTGGAAGACTGATGGCCGCTTTTACAGCGTTTGTACTGGCCGCATTTGTCAGTTACGCCGGGGCCTGGTACATGGGCATGTACGAAGGCAATTTCGCCTTGCTGCTGTTCACCGCCACCGTGGTCACGGGCCTTTATTGGTTGGCCGAGCACTTTTATTTTTTGCCCCAGCGCTTGGCGCAGGCCGATGCTTTGGCCAGTCAAGCCCAAGAGCGGCGGCAAGAACGTGACAAATTAGGCATTGCCCAAACTGGCGATGAAGATGTTGCCGCTGCGCGCGAACGCTTGATCATGCAGCCTTGGTGGCTGGATTGGACGGCCGGCCTGTTCCCGGTGATCGCCGTGGTGTTTGTGCTGCGCTCTTTTTTGTTTGAGCCGTTCAAAATACCGTCTGGCTCGATGATCCCCACCTTGTGGGTGGGCGACCTGATCTTGGTCAATAAGTTTCATTACGGCGTGCGCTTGCCGGTGATCAACACCAAAGTCACCGCGGGTGAACCGGTGCGCAGGGGCGACGTCATGGTCTTTCGCTACCCACCCAAACCATCGTTGGATTACATCAAGCGGGTGGTCGGCGTGCCCGGCGACGAGGTGTCGTATTTGAACAAGCAACTGAGCATCAACGGTCAACCCGTGCCCAAGGCCAGCTTGCCCGACTTCTTTGAAGAAGACAGCCTGAGCTACATCAAGCAATTTCAAGAGACATTCCCGGTGGGGGCCGCCTCCACCGAGATGACCCCCACCAAAGCGGTGCACTTGCTCAACAACGCAGAGCGGCCTGCATTTGTTTCGGGAACCGATGACTTTGCCTTCAAAGACCAGTGCCAATACAGTGTGGAAGGCGTGGTGTGCAAAGTGCCGCCGGGCCACTATTTCATGATGGGCGACAACCGCGACAACTCCCTGGACTCGCGTTACTGGGGATTTGTGCCCGAGGCCAACATCGTGGGCAAGGCCATCATGGTGTGGATGAACTTCAGCAACCTCAAACGCATTGGGGCCATCGACTGAACATGTCCGAACCACCCGCCACCCGTCCAGACTTGGTGGCGCTGCAACAGCGATTGCAGCACACGTTCAACAACCCGGCCTTGTTGCAACAGGCCTTGACGCATCGCAGCCACTCATCGGAGCACAACGAGCGCTTGGAGTTTTTGGGTGATGCGGTGCTCAACCTGTCAGTGGCCCATTTGTTGTACCAACGCATGAGCCATGTGCCCGAGGGTGAGCTCTCCCGCATGCGCTCCAATTTGGTTCGACAAGAAAGCCTGCATGAGCAAGCTTTGAAGCTGGGTTTGCCCGGACTCATTCACCTCGGCGAAGGAGAGCTGCGTTCGGGCGGTACCAAAAGGCCGTCTATCTTGGCCGATGCGCTGGAGGCTTTGATTGGCGCGGTTTATTTGGACGCTGGCTATGAGCCCGCGCAGCGCTTGGTCCAGCGCATGTTTGACAACATCGAGATACACCCGCAGATGCAGGCCGTGGCCAAAGACGCCAAGACCGAGCTGCAAGAATGGTTGCAAGGGCGCAAGTTCAAACTGCCCATTTACCGTGTGGTGGGCACCTCTGGTGCGGCCCACCAACAAATATTCGACGTCGAATGTGAAATCCCTGAACTGGGGCGGCACGAAAGAGGCATTGGCAGTTCCCGCCGTGCCGCCGAGCAAGCGGCTGCAGCCGTGGTGTTGCAGTCCTTCAAAGAAAGCCCCCCATGAGCCAGCCCGATCTGCCATCTCCCGTCTCTGAACCCGCTGCAGGGCAGCCAACGCCGCTGGCGCAGCAGGCCCCGGCAGGTGGGGCCCCTGTGGGTGCGCCAGCGGGTTTGCCCGGCCAGCGCTGTGGTTTGGTGGCCATCGTGGGCAAGCCCAATGTGGGCAAGTCAACGCTGCTCAATGCTTTGGTGGGCCAAAAAATCAGCATCACCTCACGCAAAGCGCAAACCACCCGACACCGCATCACGGGCATCCGCAGCGAAGGATTGGCGCAATTTATTTTTGTCGATACACCTGGCTTTCAGACCCGCCACAACAACGCCTTGAACCGATCGCTCAACAAAACTGTGCTGGGTGCGGTTGGCGACGTGGATCTGGTGCTGTTTGTGGTCGAAGCGGGCAGCTTTGCGCCGGCCGATGCCAAGGTGCTGGCCTTGCTGCGACCAGGCAGTCAGGTGTTGTTGATTGCCAATAAGCTCGATAAAGTGCACCGCCGTGGCGAGTTGGCACCGTGGCTCAAATCCATGCAAGAGCGCTATCCCTTCACAGAGTTCGTCCCCTTGAGCGCTAAAAACTCCAAGGATGTGGCGCATTTGATGGAAATTTGCAGCCGCTACTTGCCCGAGCAATCCTGGTGGTATGGCGCCGATGAACTCACAGATCGCAGCGAAAAATTCCTCGCCAGCGAAATCGTGCGCGAAAAACTGTTTCGCCTCACGGGCGATGAACTGCCCTACACCTCTACGGTGGTGATCGATAAATTCGAAGAAGAGCCGGCCCACAAAGGCGGGCGCATGGTGCGCATCAGTGCCACCATCGTCGTCGAGCGCGATGGCCACAAGGCCATGGTCATTGGGCAAGGTGGCGAGCGCCTCAAGCGCATGGGCACCGAGGCACGCACCGAACTAGAGACCTTGCTCGACGCCAAGGTGTTCATCGAGTTGTGGGTCAAGGTGCGCTCTGGGTGGGCCGATGACGAGGCGCGGGTGCGCAGCTTTGGCTACGAGTAGAACCAGTGCCCCGCGCACCAGCGATGAGCCAGCTTTTGTGCTGCACCGCTATGACTGGAGCGAGACCAGCCTCATCTTAGAGGCCTTCACCCGCCACCAAGGGCGGGTGGCCTTGGTGGCCAAAGGGGCCAAGCGACCGAGTTCGGGCTTTCGCCCGGTGTTGTTGCCACTGCAACGCTTGACCATTGCATATGGTGGCTCGGGCGAGGTGCGCACCCTCAAGTCGGCCGAATGGGTGGGTGGCCACCCCATGCCCAGTGGGGATGCATTGCTTTCGGGCTACTACCTCAATGAGTTGCTGATGCGTTTGCTCGCCCGAGACGACGCCCACCCGCGCTTGTTTGACCTGTATGCCCAGGTGGTGCAGGTATTGGCCACGGCACCGGCGAACACCACGGCAGCCGCGCTGCGGGCGTTTGAGCTGCTGTTGCTGCGCGATGTGGGCTTTTTGCCAGACTTGGCGCAACAAACGCTCACCATGGCACCCATTGAAGCCTTGGCACCGTACAGCTTGGTGCCCGAAGGGGGCTTGCGCAGTGCAGGATCACAAGAGGCGGCCACCTTGCCCGGTGCGCTTTGGCTGGCCTTGCGCGAAGGCCTCGACAGCGAATGGCCCCTGCCAAGCCTGCTGCGCGAATGCGCCCAATGGCCTGCCCACCAACGCCAGTCATTGCAAACCCAATTGCGCCAATTGCTGCACTACCATTGCGGTGTCCAGACCCTGCGCACGCGCCAAGTCATGCTCGATGTGCAAGCCTATTGAATCCCGCCGACCATGAACACTGCGCTGTCCGTCAACCTCAATAAAGTCGCCTTGGTGCGCAATACCCGTCACCTGGGCATACCGAGTTTGACCCGCGCCGCCACCCTCTGCTTGCGAGCAGGCGCGGCGGGTATCACGGTGCATCCGCGCCCAGACGAGCGCCATATCCGCGCCCATGACGTGGTGGACCTGGCCACGCTGATGCTTGAGTGGCCGGACCGCGAATTCAACATCGAAGGAAACCCGCTGCACAACTTGCTGGAATGCGCCCGGGACATCCGCGCGCGCGGCCTGCCGGTTCATCAGCTGACCTTTGTGCCGGATGGCGAAGGGCAGTTCACCAGCGACCATGGTTGGAATTTCTCGGCCGACGAGGCGACCCTGCGGCCCCTGATTGCCCAAGCGCAGGCATTGGGTGCGCGGGTCAGCCTCTTCATGGACGCCGACGCATCCGCCATGGCGGGTGCCAAAGCCGCCGGCGCGGACCGGGTGGAGTTGTACACCGAGCCCTATGCCGCCGCCTGGGGCACTGCCGATCAGGAAAACCAATTGCAGCGCTTCGCCGCAGCGGCCCAAGCCGCCCTGGATGCAGGCCTTGGCGTGAACGCTGGCCATGACCTCAACCGGGACAATTTGG
>CANJUS010000192.1:0-4339 GCA_947477505.1 Comamonadaceae bacterium
GTGGCCAACAGGGCGGTGGTCAGTCCGGTGGCCAAGGTGGCGGCGGACAGCAAAAAGCTGGTGGCGGCCAACAAGGCGGTGGCCAACAGGGCGGTGGTCAGTCCGGTGGCCAAGGTGGCGGCGGACAGCAAAAAGCTGGTGGCGGTCAACAAGGTGGTGGCCAACAAGGTGGTGGCCAACAAGGTGGTAGCCAACAAGGTGGTGGCCAACAAGGTGGTGGTCAACAAGGTGGTGGAACAACTGGTGGCGGCACTACTGGCGGTCAGACAGACGGTCAGGGTGGTCAGGGTGGCCAGGGCCAGTCCAAGTAATCCTTAAACGGACGAACGAAAGCGTCTCCCATGCCCGTCAAAAGGCGTGGGGGACTTCTTAATTTATTTAGAGTAGTTTGAACATGAAGAAGATATTTGCATCCTTGAGTTTGGTTTTGGCAGCCCCTGCATTTGCACAGGATGCAGTTGCTTTTAAATTAGACGATGTCACCCTCAGGCCCATCAAGTTCAACGAATTTGTCGCTCAGGTCAAAGAGAGCAATACCTGGGTGCGGACCAAAAAACTGTCCAACGAATCCACGGCTTCATGGCAGCAATCCATGTCTGCATACAACATGAACCCCTCTTTCAGTTACAGCAGGGGCACTTTCTATGCGGCCGCTCCCATGGAGAGCTATCGCACACCCCAGTCTGGGACTTTCACCTTGTCGGGCACCATTGAAGGTCGCGGCAAACAAGACGCCAGAAAAGAGTACTCAGGGGCCGAGGTGATTCGCCAATCGGTGGACCTGGGCGCCCTGGTGTATGGCGTAGAAGTTGATTCGGCTTTCTTGTTCTTGGATGCCTTGCGGGTCAAAAACCTGTGGCTGGTCAAAGACAATGCCGTCACCCAATTGGAAAAAATCGGTGGTTCAGCCAACAAGCAAGCCATCGATGACTACAAGCAGTTCAAGACCGATCAAGCCAACGATTTCAAATACTTTGCATTGGGCATGGCCAGCTATTTGGGCAAGCCCAGCGCGGTGCTGCCTGACCCCACGGCCGATCTCAATGTGCCCATCCGTGACTTTGATGTCAGAAGTTTGGTGGACAACGCCAAACGGGCCAGGCCAGATATTTTGTCCTTGGAGGCAGCATTCAATGTGGCCAAAACGGCAGACAACTTGGCGCAAAAGAACCGCAACCTCGATTACAGCGTCAGCGTGTATGCCACCGATACGCCTGCTTACAGCACCTACTCTGAGACCTATGGAAGTACTGATTATCTCAGAGGCCTTTCGTATGGCTTTTCCATCAGCGTACCGATCCCTGTCAGTCAGTTGTATGACGCCGATTTGGTGGCCGCTAAGAACGCCCGTTTGCAAGCCGAAGTCATGTTGGATGACGCCAAAAACCGGGTTTACTTCGAAGTCAATCAGGCTCTGATCCAGTTCAATAGCGCCAAGGCCAAACTGCAAACCGCTTTGGACAACCAAAAGAACTTGGCAGATAAAAAAATGGCCAATTTGGATGACGTCAACAACTGGCACGCAGCTGAGGTGGAAGCCATTGATGCCAAGGTCAACTACGCCAAAGCCATGTTGTTCTTGGGGCGCGTCAGCGGTTTGAAGAACGTATTGGCCTTGTAAACATTGAATGTTCATGCTCGCCGTTATGCCTAGGATAAATATGACCCACACACAACATTTGCGGCAAGTCACTCATGCCGTGCTGTGGTGTGTGGCGACATGCATCGCCCAGGCACAAACGGCGGCACCCACGGGACAAGCGCCCCCACAAGTGCCCCCACAAGCGCCCACGCAAGCGAACGCCCTGCCCACCAACCCCATGGGTGGGCCGATGGGTGCCCCCGTTCAGGGTCAGCCTGGCGGCCCTGGTGGTGCGCAAATGGGATCCCCCATGGGCATGCCCGGGGGCCCGATGGGCGGCCCGCCTGGTGGACAAATGGGCGCAGCCCCAAGCGGCAACATGGGCGGGCCTCCCGGTGTACAAATGGGTGGCATGGCTGCACCCGGTGGCCAGATGGGCGGAGCTCCAGGCGGCAACATGGGTGGCCCTCCCGGCGGCCAAATGGGCGGCATGGGTGCACCCGGTGGTCAGATGGGTCGTGCGCCAGGCGGCAGCATGGGTGGACCTCCCGGCGGCCAGATGGGTGGCATGGGTGGCCCAAGTGGACAAATCGGCGCAATGGCTGGACCTGGAGGTCAAGTTGGCGGCCCACCCGGTGGCCAAATGACTGCATTGGTTGGTCAGCGCATGGGCATGGCTCGCACTGGCGGCCCAATGGGCGGCATGGGTGGCCCCGGCGGTCAAATGGTTGGCATGGGTCCGCCCAGTGCCATGGGTGGACCGAGCGGCCCACCAATGGGTGGCGCTGGTGGACAAATGGTTGCAGGCCCAGGTGGCGTTCAATCTGTCCCTGGCGGAACGCCGACAGGTGGTGCTTCTGGCACCCCTGCGGCACCACGTTGATCACCAGCTTTGCAAGTTGCTTTGGGTTGTAAACATCTCTAAAGGATAAATCTCATGAATCAATTTAAGAATTTAAAGCACGTGTCCTTTGCGGGGCTTTTAATTGGCATTTCGGCGGTGGTGTTTGCGGCAGATCCTCCGCCGACTGCTGCTGCTTCGCCATCTACTGCGCCTAAAGCGCCAACGTGCCCACCAACCTGCATGGGCCCGCCACCAGGCATGCCCGGTTCCACCGCTGGTCCTGGGCCCAGTGGTGCTGGTGGCGCGGGTGGTGCGGGCGGCCCCGCTGGCGGGCAACAGCAAATTTTGATGCTCCAACAAATTGCCAAGCCCCCAGCTGGGCAACAACCCGCCCAACAAATGGGTGCCGCACCCGGCGGTCCTGGTGGCAATGCCCCTGGTGGTCAGATGGGCGGCATGGCGCCCGGTGGAGCCCCTGGTGCCAGCCCACCTGGGATGCAAAAGGGCGGCCAGGGTGCCCCTGGTGGCCAAATGGCAGGTGGCATGGGCGCACCCGGTGGCCAAATGGCTGGCGGTATGGGTGGCCCCGGTGGACAAATGGGCGGCACGGGCGCACCTGGTGGCCAAATGGCAGGTGGCATGGGTGCCCCCGGCGGTCAAATGGGTGGCATGGGCGGCATGATGCCCCCTGGCGGGCAAATGATGGCTGGCATGGGCGCGCCGGGTGGCCCCCAAGGCGGTCCCCAGCCGGGTGGTGCGCCTGGTGGCCCGCAGGGCGGACAGCCAGGCGGACCTCAGGCGGGTGGTCCTCAGCCTGGCGGTGCGCCGGGTGGCCAGCAAGGTGGAGCGCCCGGCGGTCCTCAAACAGGTGGTGCTCCCGGCGGAGCTGGTGGTCAAGGCGCTCCTTCGGGCTTGGCCTCTGGTGCGGGTGGTGCAGGTGGCGCGTCTCAAAATCGTGGCGGGGTCGTGACCCAAGCCCGTGGCAGTGCAGGCACCCAAACGGCATATGGTTCTGCGGGGTCTTCAGGTGTGAGCAACCGCTCATTTTTGAACACCCAAAGCGTGGCATCGGTGTCCTTTATATCGAGGTCACCTACCGGTCGTTGATTTCCATTGCGTCTTCAGCGAAAAGCCCCAACAGTCTCCTGTTGGGGCTTTTTCGTTGGTGTCGTCAAATCCATCGTCAGACCTGGCCATGGCCATGGCCAAAGCCAAGTGGGTTCCAGCTTGTGTTTAAGCGCCAGGGTATTGGTCATCGGTCACGGCGGTGCTCCAATCGGTTTTGCCAATGGAGGTGGCGGTGTGCAGCATGTAGCTGTCCTTGTCTGCCCCATGCCAGTGACGCTCGTGGGGCCTGATCCAAACCACGTCGCCCGTGCGGATGCGTTGTGGGGGTTGCCCCTCCAGGCAGACCCAGCCACTGCCGGCGATCACGTTGAGCATTTGCCCCAACTCATGTTGATGCCAATGGGTGCGTGCGCCGGGTGTGAAAAACACGTTGCCGATGGTCACGTTGTCGGTGGTGGGCATGATGGGGTCGCCCCAAACGGTGCCAGTGAAGGTGCCTGAGCGCGACTCGGAAGATGCGCCATCTTTGCGCGCGTGAAAAACCTGCATGTGCTTGTCTCCAGTTGGGGTTGAAATCAGATCACCCTCAAAATCCAGGGCTTGGCACTGTGTGGGTCATGCTTGGGCAACCTGTGTTGCATGGTCAAAGGTGATGCTTTTGATCATGCCATGGAATGCGACACCCAGTACGGGTGCTGGGCATGAACGCTTCTAAATCCGATGTCAAAAAGAGGGGGAATCCTTGCATTGACAGTCCCGGGAGAAGGCAGCACCATGGCCAGTCGAAAAAGCAGAAAGAGTGCATCCATGTCAGAGCCTATGCGCCCCAGTGGTCTGGATACCAA
>CANJUS010000193.1:0-4326 GCA_947477505.1 Comamonadaceae bacterium
CTGCCAAGGGCACGCCACACAAGCGCATGCCCATTTCACAAGCGGCCAAAGTGGCGATCAAGGTCAGGTCGTTGCTGTCGCCCAAATGGCCGATGCGAAACATCCGCCCTTTGATCAAGCCCAAACCGGTCCCCAATGAGCAGTCAAAACGCTCTTGAATGATGCCGCGCACGGCATCGGCGTCCACCCCTTGGGGCATCACCACGCCGGTGAGGATGGGCGAATACACGCTGGGGTCTTCGCATTGAATGGCCAAGCCCCAGGCTTTCACGGCCTGTCGCACCCCGCTGGCCCAGCGCTGATGGCGCGCAAATACCTGGGGTAACCCCTGTTCGAGCAGCATGTCACAGGCCTCGCTCAAGGCATACAGCAAATTGGTGTTGGGCGTGGTGGGAAAGTAGCCGGTTTTGTTCATGCTCAGCATCTCATCCCAGGCCCAGTACGACTTGGGCATGCGGGCATGGGCGCTGGCCGCGATGGCCTTGGGCGACAAGGCATTGAGGCCAATACCGGGGGGCATCATCAAACCCTTTTGCGAGCCGCCCATGGACACATCCACACCCCATTCATCGTGCCGGTAATCGGCCGCGCCCAGACCGGAAATGGTGTCAACCAACAACAAAGCCGGGTGCTTGGCGCGGTCAATCGCACGGCGCACGGCCAAGATGTCGCTGGTCACCCCGGTTGATGTTTCGTTGTGCACCACGCACACGGCGCGGATGAGGTGGCCCTTGTCTTCGCTCAGGCGCTGCTCAATCAAATCAGCCTGTATGCCCTGGCGCCAGTTTTGCCCGGCGGGCAAGCCCAAGACTTCGGTCTTCAAACCCAACTTCAGGGCCAGTTTGTTCCACAAGGCGGCAAAGTGGCCGGTCTCGTACATCACCACCGTGTCACCAGGGCTGCACAAATTGACCAGTGCCGCCTCCCACGCCCCTGTGCCTGAACCTGGGTAGATGACCACCGGGTGTTGGGTTTGAAATACCTGGCGGATGTCGGCCAACACCTTCAAGCCCAAAGCCCCAAACTCGGGGCCGCGGTGGTCGATGGTGGGCTGGGCCATGGCGCGCAAAATCCGGTCCGGCACCGGAGAAGGGCCCGGGATCTGCAAAAAGTGGCGTCCCGTGGGGTGGAAATTCAGCTTTAACATGGGGGTCTCTCCAACGATCAGCCCGCATTGTGCAGATAAATTGCCCCCTCGGTTGTCACCCCCGTTGACTTTGCCCCCCACGCCTGGACCTTATGACCACAGCCACACCCCGCACCTTGCGCACCGATTCCGCTGACCACGCCTATGAGCGGGTGGCCCGCAGCAGCAACGAACAGGCGGCCCGACTGGCCCAGCAGTTGGTGCAAGAAACCCAGGGCGATGTGTTGTTTGGTTTGGCCGATCGGGGCCGCTATGCGACCGATGCCTCTATCTACCAGCAAATGCCCATCGGCGTTTTGGTGCCCGCCCACAGCCAAGATGTGGCCACCGCTTTGGACATTTGTCGGGGCATGGGCGTGCCTGTGGTGCCGCGTGGCGGCGGCACCAGCCAATGCGGCCAAACCGTGGGCACGGGCTTGGTCATCGACCACAGCAAGCATTTGCGCCACATTTTGCATTTGGACGTGGACCAGCGCACCGTCACCGTCGAACCGGGCATGGTGCTGGACCACCTCAATGCCGCCCTCAAACCCCACGGCCTGTGGTACCCGGTGGATGTCTCCACCAGCGGCCAAGCCACCTTGGGCGGCATGGCGGGCAACAACTCTTGCGGCAGCAGGTCCATAGCCTACGGCAACATGGTGCACAACGTGTTGGGGGCCAAGGCCTGGCTGAGCGACGGCGAGTTACTTGACTGGGGTCCCATGGCCGACAGCCATGGCCGCGCCCAGCGCATTGGGCACTTTGTGCGCGACTTGGCCCAGCAACTGCGCCCAGAAATCGACGCCCATTGGCCACGGGTGCTGCGCCGTGTGGCGGGCTACAACCTGGATGTGTTTCACCCTGTGAGCGAGCGACCCTATAACGAGGACGGATCGGTCAACTTGGCCCACTTGCTGGTGGGCAGCGAGGGCACGCTGGCCCTGACGCAATCGCTGACTTTGCGGTTGAGCCCCTTGCCCCGCGCCAAGGTTTTGGGGGTGGTGAACTTCCCCACGTTTGTGCAAGCCATGGATGCGGCACAGCACATCGTGCGCCTGGGTGAGCGTGGTGCGCTCAGCGCGGTCGAATTGGTTGACCGAACCATGATCCAACTGGCCATGCAAAACCCAGCCTTCGCACCGACCATGCGCAGCGCCTTAATAAGTGAGCCAGAGGCCATATTGTTGGTTGAGTTTCAAGGCGAAGACAAAGACAAATTGCTGCCTTTCATGCAAGACCTGAAAGACTGCATGTCTGGCCTGGGATTGGCCGACAGCGTGGTCTCTTTGATCGATGAAGCCGCGCAAAAAAACCTGTGGGAGGTGCGCAAAGCGGGCTTGAACATCATGATGAGCCTCAAGGGCGATGGCAAGCCGGTGAGCTTCATCGAAGACTGCGCCGTGCCTTTGGAACACCTGGCCGAGTACACCACCGCGCTCACCGAGGTGTTTCATCAACATGGCACGCGCGGCACCTGGTATGCCCACGCCTCGGTGGGCACCTTGCACGTGCGGCCCATCTTGGACATGCGCCGCGACGGCCCCCAAAAAATGCGCGCCATTGCCGAGCAAGCCAGCGCCTTGGTGCGGCAGTTCAAAGGGGCGTACAGCGGCGAACACGGCGATGGCCTGTGCCGTGGCGAGTGGATATCTTGGCAATTTGGCCCCCGCATCACCGATGCGTTTGCCCAAATCAAGGCCCACATGGACCCGATCGGTTTGCTGTGCCCCCAACGCATGATCGACCCGCCTCGCATGGACGACACCCAATTGATGCGGCACAACCCACGCCACTCGGTCATCCACATCCACACCGCGTTGGATTGGAGCGCCTGGGACGTCCAAGCCAATGCCCGCACCGGCGAGGTGGGCGCACCTGGCAGCGGCGGCGACCCCGCCATGGGCCTGGCCAAAGCGGTGGACATGTGCAACAACAATGGGCACTGCCGCAAATTCGACGCGGGCACCATGTGCCCGAGTTACCGCATCACGCGCGAAGAACAGCACCTCACAAGGGGACGCGCCAACACATTGCGACTGGCCCTGAGTGGTCAATTGGGAACCGATGCCCTGACCGGCGAGCGCGTGCGCGAAGCGCTCGACCTGTGTGTGTCTTGCAAAGGCTGCAAGCGCGACTGCCCCACGGGTGTGGACATGGCGCGCATGAAAATCGAGGCCAATCACCAATACAAACAATACAACGGCCACACTTGGCGCGACCGCTTGGTGGCCCACCTGCCCGATTACGCGCGCCACGCGGCCGCCTTATCAGGCCTGCTCAATTTGCGCGACCGCTTGCCCGGCTTGGCCTGGCTGAGTGAAAAATGGTTGGGCCTGTCGGCCAAGCGCAGCTTGCCGGTGTGGCAACGCCATCACTTTTTCAAGCGCAGCACCTTGGGGGTGAGTGCAGCCGAGGTGCTCAAAGCCAACCGCCCGGTGGTGCTGTGGGTGGACACCTTCAATGGGCATTTCGAGCCTGGCAACGCCCTGGCTGCTTTTCGGGTGTTGCAAGCGGCGGGTTACAGCGTGCACGTGGCCTCCAAACACGACACGGGCCACGGCGCCAACCAAGGCCATTTGTGCTGTGGCCGAACCTATTTGGCCAGCGGCATGGTTGATCGCGCCAAAGCCAAGGCCAGCGAGTTGATCCAAGCCTTGCTGCCCTTTGCCCAGCAAGGCATTGCCATCGTGGGCCTGGAACCATCATGCCTGTACACCCTGCGCGATGAGGCTTTAGCTTTGGGCTTGGGGCCCGATGCCCAACAGGTGGCCGAACATGCCTTGATGTGGGAGGAGTTCTTGGCCCGCGAGGCAAAGTCACCGCAACTCGATGCCCTCAAAGCCCGTTTGCAACACACGCTGCAACCCATTGCCGTGCACGGGCATTGCCATCAAAAGGCCTTTGGCGGCATGGACGACTTGCTCACCTGCATCAAACTCATTCCGGGCGCGCAACCCAAAGTGATTGAAAGCAGTTGTTGCGGCATGGCCGGCGCTTTTGGTTACGAGCAAGAACACCACGCTGCATCGATGCAAATGGCCGAGCTCAGTTTATTGCCTGCGGTGCGCAACGCCACCGACGCCATCATCGTGGCCGATGGCACCAGTTGCCGACATCAAATTTGGGATGGGGCACAACGACCAGCCATCCATGTGGCGCAGTTGTTGTCGGACCAACTGAAAAACTAAAAGCAGGCA
>CANJUS010000194.1:0-4322 GCA_947477505.1 Comamonadaceae bacterium
CGCTCCCATTCGGGCATGTCAAGCACCATGCCGAAATGGCGCACCGGCACGTTGTCGCCATCGACCGCGCTGGTGTTGTGGTGCCCGGCCTCGCTCGGGCTCAAATGGGCCACGATTTGGTGCCCATAAAAATTGAAGTCCACCCAGTCGTCCGACGATCGCCCCTCAGGGCAGCCCAATAATTCGCCATAAAAAGCACGCGCCTTGGCCAAAGACGTGACGGGGAAGGCCAGATGGAAGGGTTGCATGGGCGAGATGGTAATCCAAGCCTGCGTGGCGCCATCCAGGCCTGCCGATGCCTTTGCAAGGGGGCACCTTGGTGCTTGGCGAGCAGGTATTGTTTGCCAATGCGGGCTTGATTTTGATTCACCACCCATAATTCGTTCATACCCAACCCATGAGAGCCCCCATGAAAGCAGTCCACACCCTACGTCGCGCGATCGCGTTGGCGGCCCTGTCTTGGGTCGCCTTGCCCGCACAGGCCCAAAACACCATCAAGATCGGTGAGATCAACAGCTACAAAGCACAGCCCGCATTTTTGGAGCCCTACAAAAAAGGCATGGAGTTGGCCATTGAAGAGGTCAATGCCACTGGGGGCCTGATGGGCAAGAAGTTTGAGCTCATCACCCGCGACGACAACGCCAACCCAGGCGACGCCGTGCGCGTGGCCGAAGAGCTGATCTCGCGCGAGAAAATAGACGTGCTCACCGGCACCTTTTTGTCCAACACGGGCTTGGCGGTGGCGGACTTTGCCAAACAAAAGAAAGCCTTTTTCTTGGCCGGTGAACCGTTGACCGACAAGCTCACCTGGCAAGGTGGCAATGCTTACACCTTCCGCTTGCGCCCGGGCACATACATGCAAGCGGCCATGCTGGTGCCCGAGGCGGTCAAGCTCAAGAAAAAGCGCTGGGCGGTGGTCTACCCCAACTATGAATACGGGCAATCTGCCGTTGCAGCCTTCAAGGCCTTGCTCAAAGCCGCACAACCGGATGTGGAGTTCGTGGCAGAGCAGGCCCCGCCCCTGGGCAAGCTCGATGCCGGCAGTGTGGTGCAAGCCCTGGCCGACGCCAAACCCGATGCAATTTTCAACGTGTTGTTTGCCGCCGACCTGTCCAAGTTTGTGCGCGAAGGCAATACCCGTGGTTTGTTCCAAGGCCGTGAAGTGGTCAGTTTGTTGACCGGCGAGCCCGAGTACCTGGACCCCCTCAAAGACGAGACCCCCAACGGTTGGTTGGTGACGGGATACCCCTGGAGTGCGATCAGCACCAACGAACACAAAGTGTTTTTGCAGGCCTACCAAGCCAAGTTCAAAGACTATCCGCGCCAGGGTTCGGTGGTGGGGTACGCCATGATCAAGTCGGTGGTGGCCGGCGTTGCCAAAGCCCAAAGCACCGACTCAGAAAAGCTGCGCGTGGCCTTTCGCGGCCTGCAAGTGGACACGCCTTTTGGCAAGATCACTTACCGCGCAGAGGACCACCAGTCCACCATGGGCGCTTTTGTGGGCCGCACCAAAAATGACGGCGGCAAAGGTGTCATGGTCGATGCCCGCTATATGGACGGTGCGCAGTTTCAGCCCTCTGCGGCCGAGGTGAAAAAATCACGCGCGTCAGACTGACGTCACGCAGTGGTGGGTCAACACCCCAAGGCCATCCTTGCTTGCGTGCGTCACGCCAGCAGCGCTGCTTTGCTGTCAGCACGACGCTGGTCGCGCCACCTGGCGCAACGCCATGATGGCGGCGAAGTGGCCACCCATCGACCCTTGAGGCTTTATCGCCCATGAGTTTTTCAGGATTTTTTGTTCAGCTTTTGAATGGCCTGGCGTCAGCGTCGTCACTGTTTTTTGTGGCGGCGGGTTTGTCCTTGATTTTTGGGGTCACCCGCATCGTGAATTTTGCGCATGGCTCGTTTTTCATGGCCGGCATTTACATCGCCTACACCGTGGTGGACCGTTTGGCTGGCAGCATCGGGTTTTGGCCCGCCTTGGGCCTGGCCGCGGTGGCTGTGGGCGTGTTGGGGGCGGTGATCGAAATGCTGGTGTTGCGCCGCATTTACAAAGCGCCAGAGTTGTTTCAGTTGCTGGCCACCTTTGCCTTGGTGCTGGTCATCAAAGACGCTGTGTTGTGGCTGTGGGGCCCCGAAGAGTTGCTGGGGCCCCGTGCGCCGGGCCTGTCCGGTTCGGTGTCCATTTGGGGGCGGCTGTTTCCCATGTACGACTTGTTTTTGATCGTGGCCGGCCCCGTGGTGTTGGCGCTGCTGTGGTTGCTGCTGACCCGCACCCGCATGGGCACCTTGGTGCGCGCCGCTACCCAAGACCGTGAAATGGTCAGCGCCCTGGGCGTCAACCAAGCTTGGTTATTTACCGCCGTATTTGCGCTGGGCGCGATGCTGGCTGGTTTGGGCGGTGCGTTGCAGTTGCCGCGCGAACCGGCCAATTTAGAGATGGACTTGAACATCATTGGCGCGGCCTTTGTGGTGGTGGTGGTGGGCGGTATGGGGTCGATTCCTGGTGCTTATTTGGCGGCCTTGCTGATTGCCGAAGCCAAGGCCGTGTGCATTTGGCTTGGAATGGTTGATGTGTTTGGCGTGGCGGTGTCGTTTTCCAAGCTCACCTTGGTGGTGGACTTTGTGGTCATGGCCGTGGTGCTGGTGTGGCGACCATGGGGCTTGCTGGGCAAACCACAGGCCAGCAGCCGCTCGGGGGGCTTGCGCGAGGAGCCCTTGCGCCCGGCCAGCAAGGGCTATTTGGTGTGCGCGGCGCTGCTGGGCTTGGTGCTGGTGGCCATGCCGTGGCTCACGCCCAACGCCCCCTACACGACGGTGTTGTTGATCGACTTGTTGATCGCGGCTTTGTTTGCCGT
The DNA here is from genome assembly GCA_947477505.1 of Comamonadaceae bacterium. GTDB lineage: Bacteria > Pseudomonadota > Gammaproteobacteria > Burkholderiales > Burkholderiaceae_C > Limnohabitans. The sequence goes on from CANJUS010000194.1 coordinate 2,859, forward strand.
CAGCTTGCACTTCATCATGGGGCCAGCGGGCATGCACTCATTTGGCCACGCCGCCTATTTTGGTTTGGGCGCTTATGGCGCGGCGCTGCTGGTGCGTGCGTTGGGCTTGCCGATGGAGCTGGCGCTGTTGTTCGCGCCCTTGCTGGCCGCATTTGGGGCCTGCGTGTTTGGTTGGTTTGCCGTGCGCTTGTCGGGCGTGTACCTGGCCATGCTCACCTTGGCGTTTGCCCAAATTATCTGGGCGGTGACCTTCCAGTGGGACAGCTTCACGGGCGGCAGCAATGGCCTGACCGGTGTGTGGCCGTCGGCCATGTTCAGCGACAAACGCATGTATTACTGGCTGACCTTGGGCTTGGTGGTGGTCGCTGTGCTTTTGCTGCGCCGCGTGTTGTTTTCTCCTTTTGGCTACGCGCTGCGGGCGGGCCGTGACTCGGTGCTGCGCGCCGACGCGATAGGCATCGATGTTCAACGCATGCAGTGGCTGGCCTTTGTGTTGGCTGGCGGCGTGGCCGGTTTGGCGGGGGCTTTGTATGCGTTTTCCAAAGGCAGCATTTCGCCCGAATCCATGAGCGTGGGCAAATCGGTGGACGGCCTGGTCATGGTGCTGCTGGGCGGTGTTCAAACTTTGGCCGGACCGGTGGTGGGTGCCTTTGGCTTCACTTGGCTGCACGATGTGGTGGCGCGCAACACCGATTACTGGCGCGCCATGTTGGGCGCGGTGATATTGATTTTGGTGCTGCTCTTTCCACAAGGCATTGCTGGCGCGGCGCAGATGTGGTGGGGCCGCTGGCGCGCCAAAAATGCGGCTTCGGGCGCTGCGCCATGAGCAAGCCACTGCTGCAAGTCAGCAAGCTGGGCAAGTCCTTTGGCGGGGTCAAGGCGGTGGACGGCATCAGTTTTGATCTGGCCCCAGGCGAGCTGCTGGCATTGATTGGTCCCAATGGGGCGGGCAAGTCCACCATCTTCAACATGCTCAATGGCCAGCTGCGCGCCGATCAAGGTTCCATCACGCTGCAAGGCCAAGCGCTGGTCGGGCGCACGCCGCGCAGCATTTGGCGTCAAGGCGTGGGGCGCACCTTTCAAATTGCCGAAACCTTTGCTTCGCTTACCGTGGTGGAAAACGTGCAAATGGCCTTGCTCTCGCACGACCGCAAGCTGTGGTCGATGTGGCGGCGCGCCGCCGACCATCGCCGGGCCGACGCCTTGAGCTTGCTCGAGCAAGTGGGCATGAAGCCCCAAGCCGACAGGCCCTGCAACGTGTTGGCCTACGGCGACGTCAAGCGCGTGGAGTTGGCCATCGCCATGGCCAACGACCCCAAGCTGCTGCTGATGGACGAACCCACCGCCGGCATGGCGCCCAAAGAGCGCAACGATTTGATGGCCTTGACCAAAGACCTGGTGGTGCAGCGTGGCATGGCGGTGCTCTTCACCGAGCACAGCATGGACGTGGTGTTTGCCTATGCC
>CANJUS010000195.1:0-4317 GCA_947477505.1 Comamonadaceae bacterium
CACATGCTTGAAGGCACTGCCGCTGTGATTCGACGCGAAGACCACACTGCACCTGCATTTTGGATCGACACGGTTGATCTGACCATCGACCTTGATCCGAACAAAACCCGCGTGCTCAACAAAATGCAGTTGCGCCGCAACCCCGATGTGCCAGCCCAACCCCTGCGCTTAGATGGTGAGGAGCTCAATCTCGCCCGCGTCATGGTCAATGGACAAGGCACCAGCTTCAAAATGGACCAAGGCCAATTGGTTTTGGAAAACCTGCCCGAAGGCCATGAGACCTTTGAGCTTGAAGTTTTCACCACTTGCAACCCCAGCAAGAACACCCAACTTTCTGGCCTGTACCTGAGCAAAGATGCCTTCTTTACACAATGCGAAGCGCAAGGCTTTCGGCGCATCACTTACTTTTTGGATCGTCCCGATGTGATGTCGCTGTACCAAGTGACATTGCGCGCCGATAAAACGGCCCATCCCGTGCTGTTGTCCAATGGCAATTTGGTCGAGCAAAGCGACCTGCCCGAAGGCCGGCACATGGCCAAGTGGGTGGACCCGCACAAAAAACCCTGCTATTTGTTTGCCCTGGTGGCCGGTCAACTGGTGTGCCGCGAGCAACGCATCACCGCCCGCTCTGGTCGCGAGCATTTGCTACAGGTTTACGTGCGCTCAGGGGACTTGGACAAGACCGACCATGCCATGCAGTCCCTGATGGCCAGCATCGCCTGGGACGAAGCCCGTTTTGGCCTGAGCCTGGACCTGGACCGCTTCATGATCGTGGCCACCGCAGACTTCAACATGGGCGCGATGGAAAACAAGGGCCTGAATATTTTCAACACCAAATACGTTTTGGCCAGCCCCGCCACCGCCACCGATGCCGACTATGCCAACATCGAAAGTGTGGTCGGGCATGAATACTTCCACAACTGGACGGGCAACCGCATCACCTGCCGCGATTGGTTCCAGTTGTCCCTCAAAGAAGGCTTGACTGTTTTTCGGGATCAAGAGTTCAGCCAAGACCTTGCCGGTTCTGCTTCTGCCCGGGCCGTCAAACGCATTGAAGACGTGCGTTTGCTGCGCAACATGCAATTTGCAGAAGACGCAGGCCCCATGGCGCACCCTGTGCGCCCCGACAGCTACCAAGAAATTAACAACTTCTACACGGTCACCGTGTACGAAAAAGGCGCCGAGTTGGTCCGCATGATGCAAACCTTGCTGTCCCAACCACAGGACCCACAAGGGCGCACTGGTTTTGCCCGTGGCATGTCCCTGTACTTTCAACGCCATGATGGACAAGCCGTCACCTGCGACGACTTTGCACAAGCCATTTCAGACGCCAACCCCGCATCATCACTGACGCAACACCTGCAAGCCTTCAAGCGCTGGTATGCGCAAGCTGGCACACCCCAAGTGCATGCCAGCGCACACCACGACGAAGCCACCCAGCGCTATACCCTCACCTTGCGCCAATCTTGTGACCCCACACCTGGACAAGACAGCAAGCAGCCCTTTGTGATTCCCGTGACGGTGGGTTTGATTGATGCCCAGGGCCAGGTTTTGCTCCACGACCAAATGTGTGTGCTGCATGAAGCCCAGCAACAGTGGGTGTTTGAGGGCATGGCCACCGCGCCCGTTCCCTCGTTGTTGCGTGGCTTTAGCGCCCCTGTGGTCCTGCACTTTGACTACACCCAAGCCCAACTGCTCACCTTGCTGGCCCACGACAGCGATCCGTTCAACCAATGGGAGGCAAGCCAACGCCTGTGCACGATGGCGGCCTTATCGGCCCTTCAAAACGATGCAACGCCTCAACACATCCTGCCTGCCGAAGTGATTCAAGCCATGGGCCAGGTTTTGCGGTCCGATAATCTCGATCCGGCCTTCAAAGAACTGGTCCTCACTTTGCCCAGCGAAACCTATCTCGCCGAGCAAATGGCGGTGGTTGACCCCTGGCGAATCCACGCTGTCCGCCAAGCCATGCGAGGGCAACTGGCACGCGAGCTTCGTGGCATTTGGGAGCAGGTTTACCAATCGCACCGCACACGGGGTACCTTTGGCATCAATGCCCTGGCCATGGGTCAGCGCGCATTGGCCAATATGGCTTTGCAACACCTGTGTCTGACCGCGGCTGACGATCCCACTTCTGACTGGCCAGATCAGGCCTTGCAAGCGTTCAACCAAGCCACCAACATGACCGATCGCATGGGTGCCCTGCAAGCCCTGGTTCAAGCCCAGCACCCACATGCAGATCGTGCACTGGCACAGTTCCATCACCTTTTTGCCCATGATGAGTTGGTCATTGACAAATGGTTTGCCCTGCAAGCCAGCGCGCCCGACCAAGACGGCTCGGTCCTCACCCAAGTCAAACAACTGATGCGACACCCTGACTTTCAACTGCGCAACCCCAATCGGGCACGCAGCTTGATCTCGACTTATTGCCATGGCAACCCAGCGGCCTTTCACCGATCGGACGCATCGGGCTATGTCTTTTGGAGCGAGCGGGTGATAGAGATCGATGCCATCAACCCCCAAGTGGCCGCCAGATTGGCCCGTGCCATGGACCGCTGGCGCAAACTGGCACAACCCTACCAAGACGCGGCCCGCGAAGCCATCAAACGCGTCGCAGCCAAGTCCGACTTGAGCAAAGACGTGCGCGAGGTGGTGACCCGCGCTTTGCAAGAAAGCACAACATGAACATCTCCCTGTCACGCTATTTGGTGGAAGAGCAGCGCGCCAAAGGAAAAATTACCCCCGAACTGCGCTTGCTGCTCGAAGTGGTGGCCCGCGCCTGCAAAAGCATCAGCCACTCGGTCAACAAAGGGGCACTTGGTGGTGTGCTGGGCAGCGCCGGGTCTGAAAACGTTCAAGGCGAAGTGCAAAAAAAACTCGACATCATCGCCAACGAGGTTTTGATCGAGGCCAATGAATGGGGCGGTCACCTGGCCGCCATGGCGTCGGAAGAAATGGACAGCATCCACTTGGTGCCCAACCGCTATCCACAAGGCGAATACCTGCTGCTGTTTGACCCACTTGATGGGTCCAGCAACATCGACGTCAATGTCAGCATCGGCACCATTTTCAGCGTGCTGCGCAAACCCGAAGGCGGCATCGACGTGAGTGAGGCCGATTTTCTGCAAGCTGGACAACATCAAGTGGCCGCAGGCTACTGCGTGTACGGACCCCAAACCACCTTGGTGTTGACCGTGGGAGATGGGGTGGCCATGTTCACCCTGGATCGCGAACAAGGCTCCTTTGTGCTGACCCAAGAAAAGATAAGCATTCCGGCCGACACCAAAGAATTTGCCATCAACATGAGCAACATGCGCCACTGGGATGAGCCCGTTCAACGCTACATCGGAGAGTGTTTGCAAGGCGTCGAGGGGCCACGCGGCAAAGACTTCAATATGCGTTGGATTGCCAGCATGGTGGCCGATGTGCACCGCATCCTCACCCGTGGTGGGGTATTCATGTACCCCTGGGACAAGCGAGAACCGCACAAGCCCGGTAAGTTGCGCCTGATGTACGAGGCCAACCCCATGTCTTGGCTGGTTGAGCAAGCCGGTGGCGCTGCCACCAATGGAAAACAGCGCATTTTGGACATTCAGCCCAGCCAATTGCACGAGCGCGTGAGCGTGATCTTGGGATCAAAAAGCGAAGTCGACCGCGTGACCCACTACCACCAAAGCGCTCAGCACTGAACCGCCCTTTATAATTTTCAAACAAAAGCCGGAATAGCTCAGTTGGTAGAGCAGCTCATTCGTAATGAGAAGGTCGGGGGTTCGATTCCTCTTTCCGGCACCAACAGGTTTTACCCCGCAAGGGTTCTCCATTTCTTCCACAAGGCCTGTCCATGAACACCCTCGCTAAGATAGTTACCGCCCTGACTGTGGCTGCCTTGTTGTCGGCTTGCCCAGGTAGCAGTGGGGATTCAAGCTCGACGACGACGACAATGATTTATGGCTTGGCATACGATGCCACCAATGCCAAGCTGTACATCGCCAACGCAGGTCGCAGCACCATCCAAAGCTTGGATCCTGCGGCACTGACCAACACACCGACCACCCTCGCCGGCGGCGACAACGTGACGGGCACCACCAACGGCGACGGCACAGCTGCACGATTTAATAACCCGATGGGCTTGGTGATGACTGGCACAACATTAGTGGTGGCGGACACTGAAAACAGCCTGCTCAGGAAAGTCACGTCGCTGACAGGCACTAAAACTGTGGCCAACTATGCAACTGGTGGGTCTTTTAGTTTGCCAATCGGAATGGCAGTTTCTGCAACGGATATTTACTTGGCTGACACCAATAATCACGCCATCAA
>CANJUS010000196.1:0-4301 GCA_947477505.1 Comamonadaceae bacterium
CGTTTGGTTACAGCCAAGAAGATTTCAAATTTCTCATGGCCCCCATGGCCGCCAATGGCGAAGAGGCCTTGGGTTCCATGGGCAACGACAGCCCCTTGGCGGTGTTGTCGAACAAAAACAAATCGCTCTACAACTACTTCAAACAGTTGTTTGCGCAAGTGACCAACCCGCCCATCGACCCGATCCGCGAGGCCATCGTCATGTCGTTGGTGTCGTTTGTTGGCCCCAAACCCAATTTGCTCGACATCAACCAAGTCAACCCACCCATGCGCTTGGAGGTGAGCCAGCCAGTGCTGGACTTCCAAGACATGGCCAAGTTGCGCCACATCGAGAGCATGACCCAAGGCAAGTTCAAAAGCGCCACCTTGGACATCACCTACCCGCTGTCTTGGGGTCACGAGGGCGTGGAAGCCAAATTGGCTTCGCTGTGTGCCGAAGCCGTGGACCACATCAAGGGCGGCCACAACATCCTCATCATCAGCGACCGCGCCTTGAGCGCCACGCAAGTGGCCATTCCCGCCTTGTTGGCCTTGTCGGCCATTCACCAGCATTTGGTGAAAGAGGGCTTGCGCACCAGCGCGGGCTTGGTGGTGGAAACCGGCAGCGCCCGTGAGGTGCACCACTTTGCGGTGCTCGCAGGTTATGGCGCTGAAGCGGTGCATCCCTATTTGGCGATGGAGTCCTTGGCCGCCATGCATGCCGAGTTGCCAGGCGACTTGTCAGCTGACAAAGCCATTTACAACTATGTGAAAGCGATTGGCAAGGGCCTGTCCAAAATCATGTCCAAGATGGGCGTGTCCACCTACATGTCTTACTGCGGTGCCCAGTTGTTCGAGGCCATTGGCGTCAACACCGAAACCGTGGCCAAGTACTTCACGGGCACACCCAGCCGCGTGGAAGGCATCGGCATTTTCGACATCGCCGAAGAAGCCATCCGCATGCACCAAGCCGCGTTCAGCAACGATCCTGTGCTCGCCACCATGCTCGATGCTGGCGGCGAATACGCCTGGCGCAGCCGTGGTGAAGACCACATGTGGACGCCCGACGCCATTGCCAAGTTGCAGCACAGCACGCGTGCCAACAACTTCAGCACCTACAAGGAATATGCGCAAATCATCAACGACCCAAGCCGTCGCCACATGACCTTGCGGGGCTTGTTCGAGTTCAAGATCGACCCGAGCAAAGCCATTGCCTTGGACCAGGTGGAGCCTGCATCTGAAATCGTCAAACGCTTTGCCACAGGCGCCATGTCCTTGGGCTCCATTTCCACCGAAGCCCATGCCACTTTGGCTGTGGCCATGAACCGCATCGGCGGCAAAAGCAACACGGGTGAGGGCGGTGAAGACCCTGCTCGCTACCGCAATGAACTCAAAGGCATCCCCATTAAAGCGGGCGAGTCTTTGAAGAGCGTCATTGGCGACAAGCAAGTCGAGGTGGACCTGCCTTTGCTGGCTGGGGACTCGCTGCGCTCCAAGATCAAGCAAGTGGCCTCGGGTCGTTTTGGTGTCACCGCCGAATACCTGGCCAGCGCCGATCAAATTCAAATCAAGATGGCGCAAGGCGCCAAGCCTGGTGAGGGCGGTCAACTGCCTGGCACCAAGGTGTCCGAGTACATCGGTTTCTTGCGTTACTCGGTGCCAGGCGTGGGCCTCATCTCGCCACCACCGCACCACGACATCTACTCCATTGAAGACTTGGCGCAACTCATCCACGACCTGAAAAACGTCGCACCCCACGCCGACATCAGCGTCAAGCTGGTGTCCGAGGTGGGCGTGGGCACCATCGCCGCAGGTGTGGCCAAGTGCAAAGCCGATCACGTGGTGATCGCAGGTCACGACGGCGGCACAGGCGCTTCACCTTGGTCCTCCATCAAGCATTGCGGCAGCCCCTGGGAAATCGGTTTGGCCGAAACCCAGCAAACCCTGGTGCTCAATGGTTTGCGCAGCCGCATTCGGGTGCAAACCGACGGCCAAATGAAAACCGGGCGAGATGTCGCCATTGGCGCTTTGCTGGGCGCGGATGAGTTTGGTTTTGCCACGGCACCGTTGGTGGTCGAGGGCTGCATCATGATGCGCAAATGCCACTTGAACACCTGCCCCGTGGGTGTGGCCACGCAAGACCCGGTGCTGCGCCAAAAGTTCTCGGGCAAGCCCGAGCACGTGGTCAACTATTTCTTCTTCATCGCCGAGGAAGTGCGTCAAATCATGGCGCAACTGGGCATTGCCAAGTTCGACGACCTGATTGGCCGTGCCGATTTGCTCGACATGCGCCAAGGCGTGGCGCACTGGAAAGCCAAAGGCCTGGACTTCACCCGTTTGTTGGCCATGCCTCAAGTGCCCACTGGCACGCCCTTGTTCCACACCCAAGTGCAAGACCACGGTTTGGACAAGTCCTTGGACAAAATCCTCATCGAGAAAAGCCGTGCCGCCATCGACAAGGGCGACAAGGTGCAGTTCATGGAAGTGGCGCGCAACGTCAACCGCTCCGTGGGCGCCATGTTGTCGGGCGCGCTCACCCAGGTGCGTCCAGAGGGTTTGCCTGACGACACGCTGCGCATCCAATTGGAGGGCACGGGCGGTCAGTCCTTTGGCGCTTTCTTGGCCAAGGGCATCACGCTCTACTTGATTGGCGACGCCAACGACTACACCGGCAAAGGCTTGTCGGGCGGCCGCGTGGTGGTGCGTCCCAGCTTGGAGTTCCGTGGCGAGGCGGTGTCCAACACCATCGTGGGCAACACCGTGTTGTATGGCGCCACCAGTGGCGAAGCGTTTTTCAGCGGCGTGGCCGGTGAGCGTTTTGCGGTGCGTTTGTCGGGCGCCACGGCGGTGGTGGAAGGCACGGGCGACCACGGTTGCGAATACATGACGGGCGGCACAGTCGCCGTGCTGGGCAACACGGGCCGCAACTTTGCGGCGGGCATGAGCGGCGGCGTGGCCTATGTGTACGACGAAGACGGACTCTTTGACAAGCGCTGCAACACCGCCATGGTCAGCATGGAGAAAGTGCTCACCGAGAAAGAGCAAACCGCTGACGTGCCGCAAGCCCTGTGGCACCGAGGCCAAAGCGACGAGGCGCAACTGAAAAAGCTGCTGGAAGACCACCACCGTTGGACGGGCTCCAAACGTGCGCGCGCCTTGTTGGACAACTGGGCCGAGGCCCGTGGCAAGTTCATCAAGGTGTTCCCCAACGAATACAAACGCGCCCTGGGCGAACTCGCGGCAGCCGCCGACAAACCTGCCAAGGCGAAAAAAGCCACGGCCAAGTCTTGAGCGCACACAAGGAAAAGCATCATGGGAAAAATCACAGGCTTCATGGAATTTGAGCGCGTCGAAGAGGGTTACAAACCCGTGCCCGAGCGTTTGAAGCATTACAAAGAGTTCGTCATCGGTTTGACGCCCGAGCAGGCCAAAACGCAAAGCGCACGCTGCATGGATTGCGGCACACCGTTTTGCAACAACGGCTGCCCGGTCAACAACATCATTCCCGACTTCAACGACCTGGTCTACAGCAACCAATGGCAAAACGCCTTGACGGTTTTGCACAGCACCAACAACTTCCCCGAATTCACGGGCCGCATTTGCCCCGCACCTTGTGAGGCCGCGTGTGTGGTCAATTTCAACGGCGACGCGGTGGGCATCAAGTCCATCGAGCACGCCATCATCGACCGTGGTTGGTCCGAGGGCTGGGTCAAGCCCCAAGCGGCTGCACAGAAAACAGGCAAAAAAGTGGCTGTGGTTGGGGCTGGCCCCGCAGGTCTGGCGGCTGCACAACAACTCGCCCGTGTCGGCCACAGCGTCACCGTGTTCGAGAAAAACGACCGTGTAGGCGGTTTGTTGCGCTATGGCATCCCCGACTTCAAGATGGAGAAAAGCCACATCGACCGCCGCGTAGAGCAAATGCAAGCCGAGGGCGTGGTGTTCAAAACGGGCGTGCTGATTGGCGCTTGGCCCAAGGACAGCAAAGTCACCAACTGGTCCAAGGAAACCATCAGCGCCGAGCAGCTGAAAAAAGAATTTGACGCGGTGCTGCTCACCGGTGGCTCTGAACAATCCCGCGACCTGCCTGTGCCTGGTCGTGACTTGGACGGCGTGCATTTCGCCATGGAGTTTTTGCCTCAGCAAAACAAGGTCAATGCGGGCGACAAGCTGAAAGACCAGTTGCGTGCCGACGGCAAACACGTGATCGTCATTGGCGGCGGCGACACCGGCAGCGATTGTGTGGGCACCAGCACCCGTCACGGCGCGGCCAGCGTCACCCAGTTCGAGGTGATGCCCATGCCACCCGAAAAAGAAGACAAGTCC
>CANJUS010000197.1:0-4288 GCA_947477505.1 Comamonadaceae bacterium
ACGCCAAACAAACCTACGCCCCCCAAATTGGCGGTCACTTTCTCTGACATGTCTTGAGCAGCTTTCAAGTGTGCCGCCGACATGGCTTGCGGCTGCCAGCTGTATTGGTAGTCGCCGCGCTCTTGCACATGGCCAATGGGCGGACAAAACAGCGTGGGGCCGTGCCGTTGGCGCACCGTGAGCAAGGTGATTTCGTACTCAAAATGGATGAACTCTTCGACGATGACTTTTTTCCGATCGCCGCGCATGCCCGCACAGGCAAAGTCCCAACTGGCTTGGATGTCTGCGGCACTGGCAGCCACACTTTGGCCTTTGCCAGATGAACTCATCACCGGTTTGATGACCAGCGGAAAACCGATCAACTCGGCTTGGGCCAGCAACTCTGTTGCCGATTCGGCATAGGCATAGCGCGCTGTGCGCACGCCCAACTCGGTGGCCACTTGGCGAATGCGGTCGCGGTTCATCGTCAGGTTGGCTGCGCGCGCACTGGGGATCACGGTTTGTCCCTGTTGCTCTACCTCCAACAGCACTTCGGTGCGGATGGCCTCAATTTCGGGCACCACAAAGTCGGGTTGGTGGGTGGCAATGGCGTGGCGCAACGCCGCCTCATCGAGCATGTTGAAAACCATGTGTTCGTCGGCCACTTGCATGGCGGGTGCGCCGACATAGCTGTCACAAGCGACCACATGGCAGCCCAATCGTTTGGCGCTGATGACGAACTCTTTGCCCAATTCACCCGAGCCGAGCAACAGTATTTTTTTCATGAAAATGCCCCAAGTCGATGCTGATGGAATTGATCAATCCGCCAATGCAAGCTGATAAGCGCTCAAGGTGGATGATCAATAATGCCAGTATATGTTTGCCCATTGCCCACCCCGCTGCCAAAGAAAAATTCCATGATGCAAGTTCCAGTTTTGATCGTGGGGGGTGGGCCCAGTGGCTTGATGTTGGCCAATGAGTTGGGCCAGCGTGGCGTGCAGGCTTTGTTGGTCGATGCCAAGCCGTCGACAGCCTTCAACCCACAGGCCAACGCGACCCAAGCGCGCACCATGGAGCATTACCGCCGACTGGGCTTTGCCCAAGAAATTCGTGCTTTGGGATTGCCCCCGGACCACCCCACGGACATCGCGTATTTCACCCGTTTGGGCGGGCATGAGTTGGCACGGTTGCGCCTGCCCACAGCGACCCAAGCCACCACCCGCGTGCGTGCCATGACCGGCGCTTGGAGCGCGGCCGAGTTGCCGCATCGTGTGTCGCAAAAATGGGTCGAGCCGGTATTGCTCAAACACGCCAAAAAGTGGCCCAGCAACGACATTCGATTTGGTTGGCGTTTGGACCGGTTTGAAGCGCATGCAGATCATGTGGCTGCATGGATCTCACCCACAACCGGCGGAGAGGTTGTGCAAGTGCAAGCCCAATACCTGATTGGTGCCGATGGCCCGCGCAGCTCGGTGCGATCGGCTTTGGGCATCTCACATGCCGGTGCCAGTGGCATCAAGCGCGACTTCATGGGTGGGTTGATGCATGCGGTTTACTTGCGCTGTCCGCAGATGTATGACCGCATTCCCCATGACCGTGCTTGGATGTATGTCACCGTCAATGCACAGCGCAGGGCGTTCATGGTGTCGGTCGATGGCGAAAAAGATTTCGCTTTGCATGCAGCCTTGCATGAAGGCGAAGATGCCGACGCGATCGACCATGCCGCTGCACGGCGCTTGGTGGTGCAAGCCTTGGGTTTTGATGTGGAGATGGAAATTTTGTCTACCCAAACTTGGATGGCCGGTCATGCCTTGGTGGCAGAGCGGTTTTCTCAGGGGCGTATATTTTTGATGGGCGACGCCGCCCATTTGTTCACCCCCACGGGTGGTTTGGGATACAACACCGCAGTGGAAGATGCCGTCAATCTGGGCTGGAAGTTGGCCGCGGTGTGCAAAGGCAATGCGGGCGCAGGCTTGCTGGCCAGCTATGAGGCTGAGCGCAAGCCCTTGGCCGAACGCAACACTGGGTATGCCAGACAGTTTGCAGACTCGGTGGGCTTGTTTGTTGCCCAAGAAGCGCTAGAGGCAGACAGCCCACAAGGGCAAGCACTGCGCGACGAGGCCAGTGCGGTGCTCAATGCCCATGTGCGCATGGAGTTCAACATCCCAGGCGTGACGTTCGGCGGGCGCTATGACGGATCTCCTTTGATCGTTTCCGATGGCACATCGCCGCCGCCAGACTCTGCCAACGATTACGTTCCCAGTGCCTGCCCAGGCGGCAGGCCGCCCCATGCATGGTTGCCCGATGGGCGGTCATTGTTTGATGTGTTTCACAGCGAATGGACCTTGCTCTTGCTGGGCGATGGGCCATGGGAGAGTGCCTTGGTACAGGCAAAAGCCCGCGCCTTAGGCATGGACTTGCGCCCTGTGCAGCCCCCAATGCCTGAGCTCAATGTGCTTTACCAGGCCAGCATGGTGCTGATTCGGCCAGACCACATTGTGGCGTGGCGTGGCGAGCAGGGTGCCGATTTGGCCTCGCGCTTGCCCCAGGTGTTGGGGCATTGATGCGGGCTTATTCGATGGGTATTTTGGCGTCGGCGACTGTCTTTTTCCAACGCGCATAGTCGGTTTTCACCAAGTCCCCAAGTTGCTCAGGGCTGCTGATTTGGATGGCCAACCCTTGCGCTGTCAATTGTTCACGCACATCGGGCATTGCCAACACGGCACTGAGATCGCGGTGCAGGCTTTTGACAATGTCGGTGGATGTTTTGGCCGGGGCCAGCAGGGCATACCAAGAATCCACAGCGTCCATGAAGTCAATGCCCAACTCTTTGAACACCGGCACATTGGGCGTGATGGGTGAGCGTGTTGCGCCTGTGGCTGCAAGCATGCGCAAGCGGCCAGACTTGACGTGCGGCAGCATGGAATGCACGCTGGCAAACATCAATTGAACCTGCCCACCGATCAAATCGGTGGTGGCATTGCTGATGCCTTTATAAGGGACGTGCAGCATATCGAACCCGAGTTGCTGCTTCATCAACTCCATGGCCAAGTGGTGGGGTGTGCCGTTGCCCGGCGAGCCAAAATTGATCTGGCCGGGCTTGGCCTTGGCCAGGGCGATGACGCCCGCCAAATCTTGCGCGCCGATTTGGGGGTTGACCACGATGGCGAAATTGGCGACCGCCATTTTCATCACGGGAGTGAAATCGGTGGTGGGGTCAAAAGGCACCCGTTTGTACATATTGGGTGCCATGGTGATGGTGTTGATGGCCATCAGCAAGGTGTGCCCGTCAGGGGTGGCTTTGGCCACCGCATCTGCGCCAATGTTGCCGCTGGCACCGGGTTTGTTGTCCACCACCACAGCTTGCTTCCAACGCTCACTGAGTTTGGGGGCAATGATGCGGGCAATGATGTCGCTGCCACTGCCGGGGGTGAACGGCACCACCAAGGTCACGGCGCGCTCGGGATAGGCGGCCCAAGTTGGGGCTGCAAACATGAGCCAGCACAGCGCGCTCAGGCATTTGATTTTGTTCAATGTGGATGGGCGGTACATCTTGGCTCCTGTTAGAAAATCAAACGTTTTTGCGCGCCAGCAATTTGAAGGCATTGCCAAAATAAATTTTGCGCGCGTCTTGCACGGGCAAGTTCAGGTCTTCGATTGAGCGAATGCCTTCGCGGATGAACATCGGCCCTTCCTCGGGGTCAAACGGACAATCGCTGGCAAACACCACATGGTCGGGACCGAAAAAATCCAAGCCGCAACGCAAGGCAGAAGCCGAGCCACCCAACACGGTGTCGCCATAAAACATTTTGAAATATTCAATTGGCGGTTTGGACAAGCGCTTGAGCACATCGGCCTCGGCGCCATCGGCGCTGCGGCTGCCCAATTGCGCCCACAAGGTTTCAGCGCGTCCTGAAAAATAAGGCAGCATTCCGCCACAGTGGTGGGTGATCAGGCGCAAATCGGGCAGCTTTTCAAGCAAGCCCGAAAACACCATGCGCGCCATCGCCACGCTGGTTTCCATGGGCCAGCCCAGCACTTGCCAAATTTCGTATTGCGACTTGTCTTCACTGGGGTAATCGGCGCGCGAGCCGGGGCGGGTGGGGTGCATCCACACCGGCAGTTGGTGGTGGCGCGTGATGCGCTCGAAAACCGGCAAGAACTCTGCGCTGTCCATGGCCCGTCCATTGACGCTGGTGAGAATTTGCACCCCCTTGGCCCCTAACTTGTCGATGGCATAGTCCATCTCGTGCAATGCGGCTTGGGGGTTGTTCATGGGCAAGGAGGCCACAAAGCCAGGGAACTTGTG